>JBBISX010000010.1:10037-12522 GCA_037441005.1 Candidatus Iainarchaeum sp. | reverse complement strand
TGGATCTGGCAAAACGCTTTTTTGCCTACAAGCAGGGCTTAATGCATGCAAGGACTGTTATAAAGTCCTTTACATGAGCTTTGAGGAAAAAGAGGAAAGTTTGCGCGAACACATACGAATGTTTGGTTATAACCCTGATGAATACGAAAAAAAAGGCTTGTTGAAAATAAAAAGGTTTAATGCTTTGGACATAGCGAGAAGCGTTGAGGCTTTGCTAAGCGAAGCCAAAAAAGAATTGTTGATAGATGTAGAAGTAGTTCTCATACCAAAGGACTTTAAGCCAGATATAGTGGTTATAGATTCTCTTACCTCGATTTCTTCTGCTTTCAGTGGAGAGGAATACAGGTTTAGGATATACATGGAACAAATGTTCAGGTACCTTGAGACGCACAACATAACATCCTTGCTTATAAGAGAAACTCCTAAACCAACACACACTGGCACTGGCGGGCCCCTTGAAGTCGGAGAAGCAATAAGCTTTCTTTCTGACGGCATAATAATAATATACAACGTTCTTTACAGCAACGGCGTAAGGGGAAGGGCTTTGGAAATATTCAAATTGAGGGGTGAAAACTTCCAAAGAAAGCTAGTGGAATTGACTATTACAGATAAAGAAGGCATCAAGGTTTACCCTGACAAGCCTCTAGAAGGAAAATATACTCTTACATGACTGGCAAAAAATATTCTAACAAAGCTTCTGTAAAACAAATAAATAACAAAGCAGTTGATTTTATTATTATGAAATATAAACCAAACCGAAAAACGATTTTAACTTTTAAGCCTAATACCTATCCTAACAAATGGAAAAGTTTGAGAGGATTTAATTACGATTTTGAGTTGAAAAAAAATACTTTGGTTCCTTTTCTTTCACAGCTTGACAAAAGAGGGCTTTTGGACAGAAACTTGCTTGACATTGGTTCTGGCAGCGCTGACATTATAACAAGAAAAGGTTTTTTGCCAAATGCCGGCTTTTTCTATAACACTGACGGAAAAAATGTTGTCAGGGTTGATGTTGGTTTTTCAGAGGAAAAACAAAAAGGAAATATACTTGAAATTCCGCTTGATGTTGAAGCACCTGAAAAAATTTTTGGTTTTCTGAGAAAAGTAGTTAGAGTGAAAAAATTTTTGAATGGCAAACCTTTTGACACTGCATTGTTTTCTGATGTTCTTAATTACGTAGACTACGAAGAGGTTTTGAGTAAAGCAAAAAACTACATTAAGCCTAATGGCTTGATAGTCGTCTTCAATAAGCCTGGAAGAGGCTTTAGCAGTCTTTTTTCTGAAAAAGGCGTAAAAACAAACGAGGAATTGATTAATTTCTTGCATAGACTTGGTTTTGAGTTTTTACATTGTGCAGGAATCAAATATAAGTTCCCTTCTATAAGGAAGGTTGGCAGTACTGAATATGTATTGATAGTGGCAAGAAAAAAAAAGTAATTTGCAAAGTGAAATTGAAAAAACCAAAACTGGGCTTTAACAGGGCTTGGAGGCTTAGGCTTGCTTTTCATTGGTTTTGCTTTTTAGGTTTATCTAATTTATTGTTCTTTTTTCCTGTTTTGTCTTACAATAGATATTTTTACCAATGAGCTTAGTTGTAGTTTAATTGCATTTGTTTTTCTATCAAGGATTTTATTTTATCAGGCTCAACGCCTATTTTAATGAGCCTTGTCTGGCCTTTTATTCCTTTTCCAGAATTGGTGGTGTAGATTATTCCGCACATTTCAAGTTCGCTGATATATTCCCTGTACCATCTTGAGCTTACTATTGAATTTCCAAGTTTTTTTGATATTTTACAGTATTCTTCGTAAACTTCTCCTGAAAAAAGTATTCCTGTTTCTGTTTCCCCTGTTATTTTTTGCATTGGTTTTTTTGCTATTGAAAGGCATGATATGGCGTAAAGCACTAATTGTTGCTGTTCTGGCAAGGTAGAAACCATGTTGAGTATTAGTTCTTCTTCAACTTGTTTTTTTGCTTTTTGAACTTCTGCATCAGTCACAGTAGAGCCTTTCAAGTCCGCGAGCTCTCCTGCTTTTAGTAGAAGCATTACTGCGGTTCTTGCGTCGCCTGATTCTTGCGCTGCTATCGCAGCAGCTAGGTTTATGGCGCTTTCGTCTACTGAGTTAGGCTTGAAAGCAATTGAAGCTCTTTGTCTTAGTATTTCAGCAAGTTCTTTGGCGTTGTATGGTGGGAAAACCATTTCTTGTTGGCAAAGGCTTGACTTTGTCCTTGGGTCCAACCTGTCTTTGAACATGAGGTTATTGGAAATGCCTATTATTGTTATTCCTCCTATTTCTGTTTCGCTGTTGGCTCTTGTCAAGCCGTATATTAACTCGTCAAGATCTTTGACCTTGTCAATTTCGTCAAGGACTATAACTAATTGGTTTCCTTTTTTCGCAAAGTCCACTAACTTTTCGTAGACAAAAGCGGCAGAAAAGCCCAAAAAGTTTTCCTCAGGATAAAAGTCTTTCACTAGTTTTATTAAAAC
>JBBISX010000010.1:0-10005 GCA_037441005.1 Candidatus Iainarchaeum sp. | reverse complement strand
AATTGCCGACCACTGCTATGCCATGGCTCGCGGTAAATTCCAGCAGTTGTTTTAAAACATGCTTAGTAACAGAAGTCTTGCCTGTTCCTGTCTTGCCGAATATGAAAATGTTGTCTGCCTTCATGCCCTTGAGTGTCTTGGCGAGTATTTTTGAAATGCCTTCAATGTAGGTTTCCCTGAAAGGAAGAATCTCGGGGGTGTAGTAAGGTGTCATCAAATTCCTGTCCAAAAAAATAGAGTCTTTTTCAAACTCTTTGGCAAAAATGTTAAGAGAATTCAATCAAACCCCCTAAATAAAACGCTTTAACATTTTATAAAAAAAATTAGTTGTGGAAGTGAACCACTTCCAATAAATATTTTTGGAAAACTAACTGTAATGCTCTTTGTCTGGCCCTTGCTTTGGGTTATATTGGCAAGCCAAATATAGAAAACCAAAGACAAAAACTCGCGGCTTAAGAAGGCTTAAAGGCTTTAGTCTTTGTCTTTTTTAATTTTTGTTTATTGTCCTGTTATTGAATTGAATGCTATTTATAAAACGCAAATGCAACAAGTACCATTTACTAGCCTGCAAAAAACCAAAAAAATATTTTTTTATATTCTCTACAATACTTATTTATTGACATTTTGCACACAGCAAAAGCTTAAAATAAACATCATACTTAATGGATTAGGAATTTGCCCATTAACGGAGGGGTGATTATTGCATGGCATTTATGGAAAAGCTCATTGGCAAAAAAAAGGAAGAATTTGACATAGAGGAGTTTTTGAATAAAATAGACACTGAAGAAGAAGACCCTTATGAAGACGCGGACGCTTTTGTAAAACCTATCACGCTTTCAACAGAGCAGGACAAGGACTTGGTTTTGGAAGAGGCCAAAAAAGGCAACATAGTTTTAGTCAACATAGGGGATCTAAGCAAAAGAAACGCTCAAAAACTCAAAGAACTCGTCAACGAAATAAAAGCAGGCGTTGAATCAATCAACGGAGACATAGCAAGGATAAGCCAAGAAAAAGTCATAGTAACGCCAAGCAGGGTAAAAATAATAAAAAGAAGAGAATGAATTTCCACCCGTCCTTTGTTTTTTATGGGCAAAAAATTTCATTTTATAGGCTTCAGCACTGCTGAAAGCCTGAAATTTTTTTGTTTCAATAAAAAGAGGGGATGGCTTGGAAAACAACCCTGATTTTTTTCCTATTTCTTTTGGTTTGAAAGCTGCTGAAGAAAAAGTAATAGAATACTTGAACTTGAAAAACTTAGAAAAATACTTTTTTCTTGCCAGTGAATTAGAGTACATTCCTTATTACTTTTTTTCTTTTGACGTCTACAAAGAAGACAAAAACTCCACAAAGGCATTAGTAAAAGGCAAAGCGTCCTTGAATGCCTATACCGGCGAATTAGAGACAAAATTATCAAACATAGTTCTGCTGATGTCAGATCGTGAAAATAAAATAAACAATGAGAACCAATACAAAATAATTCCTGCAAGAATAAAGCAGGAAGAATTTGAAAAACTGGCTAAAATGGAGATAGCTTCAATTAACAACACTAAAAGCGACATGGTTATTTTATCAGGCTCTTTTTTTGCATTTGTTCCTTTCTGGAAGATAAAGGTAGGGATTGCTGGAAAACAAGTAGATTTTTTTGTTAATGGCGTTGATTGCTCGTTAGAATGCAAATCAGAGCTTCCTGAAAAGAAAATAGAAGAAAACAAAGACAAAGAAGAACTAGAAGACTTGTGGAAAATTGAAAAATGGCCTAAAATAACTGTAGAATCTTTTTCATACCTTGCTGATTTTGTAAAAGAAACCATAGAGTATACAAAAAGCCTCGGAAGAAAAAACCAGAACAAAAAAATCAAAATCGATAAAAAAGACGTGTTAGTAATAGCCTTAGCGCTGATTGCAATAATATTGATAGTTTATGTCTTTTTGCTATAGCAGAACTACTTGGCTTTTTCTGTTGGTTGATAAAGTCGTCAATTCAACAGGGTACACTAAAAACCCAAAAACTAAAAAGACCTTAAACAACTAAGTACCTTATATTTTCCAACTTTTAGCTTTGACTGGCTGTTTTTTCTTTTGGTTAATAAATAGCGTTAAATTAAACAGACAGACAAATTAGAAAACTAAATAGCTTTTTTGAAAGGGCTATTTCAGGCTTTGGCTTTCGCCAACAGAATTTATAATCAATGCCTTCGAAGAACTCTAAAAATAAGCGTTTTTTTACCTTGGCGCTAGTTGCGTTTTGATTGATTCTGCCATTGTTTTTCCTATTACTTTTTCCAGGTCTTTTATGTCAACTTTTCTAAGCGCGCTTAAGGAAGTCAGGCCTGCGTTGTATAGCCTTCTTGCCCTGAACCTTCCTATTCCTTTGAGTTCGCAAAGCTGGATGAGTTCTTCTTTTATGCCTGAAGCCAATCTTTTTCTCAGCACTGCGAGTTTTAGCAGGTGTTCTTCTAAACCAAGGGTTTTTGAGAGTTCAATTGCTGAGTAGCAAAGCCAATCCGCGGTTTCGAGTTTTAGCCTCAATGTGCCAGGCTGGATTTTATAAGCTTCTACTATGTTTTCTTCTTTGACTTCTTCTACCCAGTCTAAAAGCATTCTTGTTGCGTTCAATTTGTAGGCAAACTCTTCGTCTATAAGACTTTCTTCCTGAAAGTTTTCTAAGGGAAAGTCTTCTTCGAGGCTTTGTAAGTATAATAGGTCTTCTTTTTTTGGTCTTGGGCGTGGCCCGAATTCTTCCATGGAAACTATGATGAACAAATGTGCAAACAGGCTTGTTTTCTTTGTTTTGAGCATGTTAATCATTTCGTATCCTGAGTAAGGGTAAAGGTAGAGTTCTGAGACTCTTTTGCCTATTGGCGTTGCTTCTATTTTTGTTTCGTCTATTCTGATAAACTCCATTTCATCTAGGTCTTTTAATATTGCCATTATTATTCTTGCTATTCCTGAAAGCCCATTGTTTTGGCTTGCGAAGAATGTCATGGAGAAGAATTCTTCCATGCTTTCCATGTCTCTTATAAATCCCGATGAAATCGCATTGAGTAGGTGAAAAGCCAATTCGTTTTTGTTGTTCAGGTTGGAGTTTATTTTTTCTATTTCCCCCAAAACAAGGTTTTGAAAGTAGTCTGCTTTTTGTTGTTCGTTCTTTGCTATGAGTATGGCTTCTCCTGCGTTGTCATACTTTGGCCTCCCGGCCCTGCCTGCCACTTGTTTCCATTCGTAAACTGGAATCATTACATAGCCATTTTCGTCATACCTGTATGGCGAAGGCATTATTACTCTGAAAGCTGGCAGGTTAACGCCTGTTGATAATGTAGGAGTAGACGATATGAATTTCAAGTAGTTTTTTCTGAAAAGCTGTTCTATTATGTGCCTTTGTTTTTGAACAAGGCCTGCGTTGTGAAAGCAAGAGCCTTTTTTTATTAATTCTGATAGTTTTTTGCATTGTTTGGTTGGTTGTTCCAAGGCATTCAAGACAAGGCCTGAGGCTTTTTCCAAGACTGCTTTTTCTTTTTGTGTCAGGAATTTTTCCGATATTTTGGAAAGCCTTTCTGCGCAACTTTCGCTTCTTTTTCTCGTATTAAGGAAGAAAATTGCCTGCTTTTGTTTGTTGAGCGTGTCAATCGCCAGGGAAGTTTCAGGGTCTTGTTCTGTCTTGATTTTTTCAGTGCTTTCTTTGAAGTGTATGTTGCCGTCTAAGTAAACTCCTTCTTTCAACTCAACAGGGCGGTAATTAGAGAATATTGGCTTTGCGTTTAGCCAAAGAGCTATTTCCTTGAAGTTTGGTATTGTAGCGCTTAAACCAAGTATTTGCATTTGTGTGTTCATAAGTCGCATCTTTGCTATGAGGGATTCTAAAACAGGGCCTCTGTTAGAGCCTATCAAGTGTATTTCGTCTATTATTAAGGCTCCTATTTTTGAAAGCCATTCTGCTTCGTGATTCAAAAGGGAATCCAATTTTTCATAAGTCGTAAAAATCATGTCTTTGTAAGCCAAGTTTTGGCCTGAAGAATCATAATCGCCAGTGCTTAAGACTGGCCTTATTTTCAAATCAACATATTTTTTCTTGAAGTCTCTGGCGTGTTCTGCTGCAAGAGCGCGTAATGGACAAGTGTAAATCGCTTTTTTCCTCTTATTTAGGATTGAATTCAAAGCAATTAGCTCAGCAACAACTGTTTTGCCAGAGGCGGTTGGAGAACTCACAATAGCGCTGTGCTCCAAAACTCCTGAGTTTATAGCCTTTTCTTGCATTTGATTGAATTTTTCAAACCCGTTTCTTGATTTAACCAACTCTAGTATGTCATACATTAGAGCACCGAAAAAATAATAATGAAAAAGAATAAATTGGGAAGCACAAAACTTTCAGTTTTGTGCTTGGTCTTTTAAAAGGACGAATTCATAAGCCTTGTTCAAAGCTAATATTGCTTTTGGCAAGTCGTTTATGTTTAAGGAATTTGTTGATTTCCAATCTTCGCCGTCCTTATAACGTTTTGTCAGCCTTATGCTATGCCTTGGTATGCCTTCCCCGCTTTGATTTTCCCAAATTGCTACTTGAATTTGGCCTATGCTGAATTTTGCTTTTGGCGAATCTCCTTTTTCCATAATACCCCCTCAGTTTGCTTCAAAAATTTCCTTGAACTTTTTTGCTTTGTCTTCATCAAAGAAGACCATTTGAAAGGTGTACATAATACCACCGAAATAATTGTTGGCAGAGAGAATAAAAACAAAAGGAAGGAGTTTATTGCCAGTGCGAATTGTTAAAATAAAAAATCCTTAGCCTTGGGGCTAATGACTTAATGCAAGTATTTTGAGCCAATTTCAACAATGACGCTGGATTGCCACTGATCTAAATTCAGCCAGAAAACTGCAACAAAAACCATTATAAAAGCCATAAGCCTTTATTTTGGTTTTTATGCTTGGGCAAGGCATTCAGCAGTGCTAAAATTAAAGCAGTTTTTGTCGTTTTTCCATTATTTTTTGTATTGCTTCTGCTATGTCGCCTTTTGTTTCTTTTAGTGCTTCTAACGCCTCTTGCTTTGTGGTTTTTGCTTGTTCTGCTACTAAGGCTATGTCTGATTCAGGTATTTCTGGGTTTATTTGGTCAGTGGCTTTTCCCATTATAGTATAAACGCTTTTCCCTTGGACTTTTGTAATCGTGATGCTTGGGTTTTCTATAACTATTTTTTTGTCTTTGGACTCTATTATGACTTTCTCTGCGCTTATTTCTTCTGTCTTTATTCCTAGTTGTTGCAGCATCGTTTTCATTCTTTTTGGATCCATGTTACCTAAGCCTGGAAACATTATAAGAAAAAATTCAAAAAAGTTTATTAATAGGATGAATTGCCGTGAAATTGACTCTGGCTATTTTTTCAATTTGGCGAATAAAGAGTTATGGATTAATTGGGCTTAAGCTGGTTGTTTGCTTATGGCTAAAAGGCTAAATTTAAGACAAATACGATAAAGCTGGAAGGCAATGAAGCCGTTGAACTTGAAAAGCACCGGCAAAGAACAAAGCTTTAGGCTATTAAGTCTTCCAAAACAAAAAACAGGAAAGGCTAAGAGTTAAACACTACTTAATCCAGCCAGACTTTCAAAACCTTTCAAAAATATTCAAAAACAAACAAAAAAAACTAATAAAAAACAAAAAAACACCTAACAAGACCTACAAAAAAAACACAAAAAAAACCAAAAAACAAAACAAAAATCAACAAAAATAGGCTGAAGACCGACAAAACACCAAAAGAAAAAAACGACTAAAAAAAAGCCAGACAAAAAACAGCCTGAAAAGACCCCAAAAAGACGAAAAACACAAAAAACAAAAGACGACATGACAAGGCCAAAAAAAGAAAAACAACAAAAACCAAAGAACCAAGACTTAAAAGTCTTTAAGGCCTTTTAATTTGACAATGTTTTTGTCTTACAAACCAAATTTATAAACGAGGTGTTTGGCTGTGTAAACAATACCTAAACGACATGTTTAATATTTGGTTTTTACATTGGTGTTGAAGAAAGTCGATTAATATGAAGCACGATGTAATGAGTTCTTCTGATGCTTTTAAGAGCAGGTATAAGGTTAAGGACAAGCCTGAAAGACTTGAAGCTCTTGAAAAGTATTTTTCTTATGGCGGCGTAATCTCTGTTTCAAAATCAAGCGGAATCTGGCCAAAACTAATTTACCCTTCTATTGAAAGGATAGAGTCTCAAATAAACGAATTAAACGAGAAAAAGATTCAATTCATAAAAAAGGAAAACGATTGGAAAAAAAGGCTCAATGAAGCAAAAAATTATCACGCAAAACACCATTTGTTGAAACTGAAAGAGCCGCTTTATTGGCAGCACATACAGAGAATAATAATGGACAAGGAATATCGTGAAGATGCAGAAATAGTTGGTTTGCCTGCGCACCTTGCTTCTGATGAAAGGTATAAGCCTATGATAAAAATGTTCCTGCAGGACTTGGATTATAGAAAAAACCTTGTTGAAACCGTAAAGAACAGCCTCGCGTATAAAAAAGACAAGAGGCTTGCAAAGTACGCTGACATGCTGCAAGGTTTGAGGGCTGAAATGTCTGACTCAATGATTAAAAGTATTTCAAAAAAAATAGTTGAAATAGAAGACCAAATAAAAACTTTGAGGCTAATAAAGCAATGGGCTGAAGAAAAGTAAAAAATTTGGAAGCGGTTTTGAACTGCATGATATTTACATGCTCGCGGCCCTTGTAGGTCTTTGTTTTTTATGTTTTTTCTTTTACCGCGGTTTTTTTGTCTTCAGACTTTGATTCCACGAACTCTACTTCTTTTATTTCAGGAAGTATTTCCTTTGCTTTTTTTGAGAAAATAGGGATTACTTGAGAAAAAAGCTTTGCCTTTTCCTTTCCTATTTTTATCACTAATTTGTTGTCCTTTACTTCTGCCTCGGGCTTTTCAGCCAGTGGAAAAAATTTTTCCACGATTATTTTTGCCTTCTCTTGTAAGTCTTTTACTTCTTTAACTACTTTTATTTCGTATTCAAGGTCATGACCTGCCAAGTCATTGTTCAAATCAACCCTCACTCTTCCGCCTGAAACTGACTGAACACGTCCATAAGCGCCGTTCAAATCAACTATTAGGCCCGGAAAAGGCTGTATTTTTCTTTTCGTGAATTCTGCCAAGGGAACCAGCACTATAAGTTCTTTTCGCCTTTGCCCAAATCCTTTGTCAGGAGCAATAATTTCTTTTCTTGAGTCCCCTTCTTGCATTTGCAAAAGCGTTTCATCTATTCCTTTTATTATTTCGCCCAAGCCTACAACTACAGGAATCGGCCCATAAACCCTTTTTTCTGAATATATGCCATTATCTTTTGGAGTTTTTTCCGAAGTAGTGTCAAATATCTTGCCAGTGACCAAGTCCCTGCCCGTAAACTCGATATAAGCAATTGCGTTCTGTTTCATTATTACCAAGAGTTGACAATAAATTAAAAGAACTATGCTTTTGAAGTTTAAGTATGCTGACAAAGCAACAATTTTGGTCCTTATTTGTGGCAATAATAATGATAGTCTCAATGTTCTATTTTTTTACAATTTCTAGGGAAACTCAACCAAATAACCAGAACCCTATTAATAACCCAAACCAATCTGCGACAGAAATAAATTATATTGCTCAAAGCGTTGACGCAAAAGTAATGCAGGTATTTGAAAGCGCGATGCTTTTAGGAAAAACTAAGGAAGCAGAAACTTATGCTGTTGACTCGCTAATAAGGTCTTCCGGCCTTGTCTTGTCAGTGACAAACTCTGAATTCGTTGGAGACAATTACAGGGCTATCATAAGGATAAAGCCTGACTCTAATTTTGAAGCCCTCTCCGATTTTTTCGCAACAAACCCTTCTTTGTCTGGAATATTCATTTACAAACAAGGCATAATAAGCCTCGATGGAGAAGTCGAATTGAAAAACGAGGAAACAGGTTTGACAATGGAGTATGCTTTTCCTTCTAATCAAGTAAATGCTTTGCTCAACACTGACACTGTAAAGGGAGATAAAATAAAAGCAGACATAGCTGCTTCGTTTCAAGGAAGCAGACTGACAAACGCGATAGCACAGGAGACAATTAATTATGAAACACAACAAATGATAATAACCACTAAAGGCTCTTTCAAAGTTTCAAGTTTAGAAGAAAACTATGCCTTGAATGCCAATGAAGAATTTGAAAAGCGCGAGCTCTTGGAATCTTTTGTATCCGCGATTGAAGAAAAAATCGGAAAAGAAAAAGCAAAGCTGGAAATTTTTAACATTGGCAACGACTTCAAAGCAAAGCTAAAGCAGGAATACGATTTTAATGATATTAACTCTTTGCTATCTCAAGTTGAAGGAGTAGCAAGCTTGAGTCAAAGCCAAGAAACCAATGAAATAATAATAAGCACAGGACAGGACGCTAATTTACTTTCAGCAAAGGAAAAAATCTTAGAAAAGCTTAGCTCTGAAGGCTATGAAGTGGAAAGTTTTAAAGGACCTGCTTACTCCATGAATGGCGAAATCACAAACATCAAGGAAGCAGAATTAGACGAAATCAAAAAAATTGCAGAAGAAAAAAAACTAAAGCTTGAAGTGCTAAGAAAAGCGAAAATAAAAGAGGAAAGCATTTTCGCAATAGCTGAAGATCACAATTATAAGGTAAAAAAAGGCGAATTTGAAGCCTGGATTTCTCCGAACATAAAAAAAGACGAAAATGTAGAACTTGAAATAACAATGATTGCATCTAAAAGACAAGGCGCTTTGGAAATATTCGCTAAAGAAGCGAAAGAAAACCCTGGCGAATAGAATGAAACGAAAATCAAAGAAACACGAAACCAACAAAAAAAACCTTAACAAGACCTAAACGACAAGCATTAGGCCCTAGTCTTCTGGTTAAAGAAAAAATAAATGTAGCTCAACACACGGCATTGGAAAAATAAAACACTTTTTTGAATTTCCGCCCAAATAATCGGGTTTATAAATATTTCAGGTTATGAAGATAATTACTACTGGTTTCTGATTTGATTCTTATGGACAAAGAAGATTTAAAGCAACTTAAAACCGGAACTACTACTGTAGGCATAGTTTACAGCAACGGCGTTGTGCTTGCTGCAGACAAACGCGCAAGCATGGGGCATATAGTTTATGAAGAAGACTCTGAAAAAATATACGACATAAACGGGCTTTTTGCAATAACAAACGCAGGCAATGTCGGTGACAGCCTCATGGTAATAAGGTTTCTCAAGGCGCAAGCCAAGATTTACGAGCTTGAAAGGGAAGAAAAAATGACTGCAAAAGCAGCTGCCACTTTTCTCTCAAACGTATTAGGCTCTACAAGGTACTACCCTTACATTTGTCAATTTTTGGTGGCAGGATATAACGGAGGCCCTGAGCTTTTTGATGTAACGCCTTTTGGGGCAATGCTTGAAAGAAAAAATTATGCTGCCACTGGCTCAGGCACTGAACAGGCTTTGGCAACTCTTGACAACTACTACAAACAAGGCATGAATGAAAAAGAAGCAATAGCTCTTGGAATAAAAGCAATAGAAGCTGGAAAAAGAAGAGATGTTTTTTCAGGTGGAAAAGGAGTAACTGTTTTTGTAGTTGATGCTAAAGGAGTCAGGCAAGTACAACAAGAAAACGCAAAGAATGTAAAAATGGAAGCATAAAAGCAAACTTATTTTAAATTAAAAAAGGTCCTGAAGATGGAGTATCTAAAACAAGTAAAAGACATAGTGAATGAAACAATACCGAAAGAAGCAAGAGTAACTTCAGTGGAGCTCGAAGGTCCTGAAATAGCCATTTATACGGAAAACGCTAAAGCTTTTCATGAAAACGAAGAATATGTTAAAGCCCTTGCACAAAAACTCAAGAAAAAAGTAAACATAAGAGTAGATAAAGACTTATTGATGAATGAAAAAGAAGCAAAAGACAAAATATTGGAGATAATACCGAAAGAAGCAGGAGTAACTGACGTACAATTCATGCCTGCTTTTTCAGAAGTCATGGTTGAAG
>JBBISX010000009.1:0-13004 GCA_037441005.1 Candidatus Iainarchaeum sp. | reverse complement strand
TGCTCTTAATAAAAAAATAGTTTTCAGTAAAAGCAGTTCAGCTTTCTGCTCCATGAGCCTTTCAAACTTATTTGTTCGACAAAGACTAAAAATCATAAGCCGTTAAGCCTTTATCTCGGATTTCCAAAACGAATATAGAATACAAGACCAACCAAGACGAAAAAAACCATTAAACCAAAAAAGCCCTTTTCTTTATGAAAGTCTCCTTAACCCCATTTTCATATTCCACTTCAATTATTAAATCATAATAACCAGAGTCCAAATCACCTAATACCAAAATAGCAATCGTATAAGAATTAGCCCTGTATTTGCTTGATGTTTCATCATTCGGGTCAAAAATATCCTGATACTCTAAAACAAAGTTACCTTCCAGAGAACTCCTCACCTTGTAAGTGACTTTAGTCAATTTTTTCTTTGTAAGCACCAAAACATTAACTTCATTAAATGTCTTATCGTACTCTATTCTAGATATTAAAACGTTGTCACTCTTAATCTCAATGTTGTCAAAACCTTTAGGTATTATGTCCTTTTCTAAACCAATGCTTGAAAGGTAAATCCAGACAGCCATAATAAAAACAATAGCCACTCCGGCAAAGACCAACAAATAATCAAGGGAAACCTGGGCTTTTTTCTCCATCACATAAAAATCGCTTTTGCTGTTTAAATCACTATCCCTCGATAAAACCACGCCAAAACAACTTAATTTGTGCAAACCAGCTTTCTTCTTTTCGGGCTTTAAGCCAATACTGTTGTTTTCTAAAGTTATTTTTTCAAGTCTTGATTTTTTTAGTCTTTATTTTTTTAGGGTTTTTTCTGGTCTTTTTTTTGCTTTTACTCTCTTGTTTCTTGGTTTTTTGCATTTCTTTGTTTTTCTTGTCTACCTTCAGCTGTTTTGAGTTGATTTTTTCTTTTTGTCTAAATAGATTGCTTGGGCTTTCCTGATTCAAAATAACGAAAAAGTTTGTTTTTTTATCCAAAAACCTTTTAAATAAGTTCATCATTTTTACTTACGATTATCCAAATTTATTGGAAATCAAGAATTTAAAAGAGGGTTTGGTATGTATAAGTACACTATTGCAAAGCAGCTTGCCACTAAAAGAGTTATAACCAACAGAGGGGACGAAATAGGGAAGTTACTTGATTTGTTGGTCAACGAAACAACAGGTGAAATAGAACACTTATTAGTTGAAGTTGACAGGGATAGCAAAATAGCTAAGAGAATAGAACTCAAAGACAGAATAATAGAAATCCCTTACTCGGCAGTTACTGCTGTAAGTGACGTGTTTATAGTTGATGAAAGGGAATTAGGTGTAAAAGATTGAATGCCTTTTTTACCTTTCCTTGACCTTTTTCACATGCAACCAAATTGCTTTTTTCTTACTTTTTAGGATTTTTACAAAGGCCTTTTAAGGCCGTTTTGTTGTTTTTTGTTTTTCGTGTTTTTTTGAATAGTTTTTAGTTTTTTCATAGCTTTGTAACCTTCTTTTCTTTTGCAAGCCTTATTTTGAAAAAATACGAACCTAAAAGAGCGATTATGAAAATAATAGAGACAGCGTAGGAAAGGCCCTCTCCAAAAATGCCGCCTATTTGAAATATTGAGAAAAACAACATTGAAGAAACAAGCGCAGTAATAAACATGACCAATCTTTTTTGGTTTGTTGTTTTTGCTTTCGTTAAAAGCGCTTCATTAGACCTTTGGAAAAACAACGAAACAGCCAAAAAGGACAGCAATAAAAGAGAATAGAAAACAAAAGGTTGTTTTGTAAGCCTTCCAAAAGCAACGTCAATAATACTATCTTCAGCTAATAGCGATTGTTTTTTTTCTTCCTTTGCCAAAATCACTTTTTCTGTTTTTTGCTCAACTTTTTCCGTAGTGGCTTTTTCAATGCATTTTTGGCTTGTGCAAACCTTGTTTTCTGGTTTGAATTCTCCATCACCAACAAAATCACAGGGCTTTTCTTCATTTAAAACAGAACAGGCTTGGCTTAAAGCCCCGCAGTAATCAACCGCGCCTAAAGAATTAGCCACGCAATATTCAGTTATGCAATAATTTTCAAAGCACAACCCATCATAATTAAGAGAGCCTTGAAAATTTGTTATGCATTTGTCACCATCTTGGCAAAGAGAACACGAGGAAAATATTTTTCCAAAAGCAGAATTAAGGCAAACAGTTGTTTCTTCACATTTGTTGTCAAAGGTGCAAACCCCGTCGTTTTTGTAATTATTAATATTGTAATCGCTACACCACTTTCCAACGTTTTCTTTATCACATGTACTGCAAACACCGCCTACGCATATTTGATTTTCATTGCAATCAAAGGCAGTTTCGCAGGAACGAACAAGCCCAACGAGGAAAAGCACGAAAAAAAACGCAAATGCTTTTTTGCTAAAACCAAAAACCAATTTTACACCTCTATTTCAATTTTTTTCTCCTTTAGCAGCACTTTTCTCAGAGACTTGAAAAAAGGCCTGTTTTCGCTTCTTTCAATAATACGCTTCATTATTTCTTCTTCATTCATTCCAGACTTTGCAAGCCTTAATACCTCTAACCTCATCTCTTCTATTTCATTTAAATTAGCATAAATAGCCTCTCCTTTTTTCGTGTTCTCCTCTATTGCCTTCAAAAACTTCGCCCTTGCTTCTTCTTGTTGCTTTCTCAAAAACTCTAATTTAGGCGCTTTTTGTTTTTTTTCAATTTTTTGCACTGGCGCTTGCTTTGACAAAATCGTGTCAATGCACGAATTAAAGCTGTCCATTTTTTTTTCTTCTTGTTTTAATCCTGTTAGCTCTATTGGATAGGCAAAACCATCATAAAGGCACGGAGTCAATTCTTCCTTATGCGCTTCAAAAAGAGTCTTTATTTTTCTTGTTATTTCTATAACCTCTTTTCGAGTCACTTCAGAAGCCTTTTTTGCCTTATTTAACTTCAACCTGAAAAGCAATTCCTCAGCAAATACCGGGGAAATATTAACATTACCTATTAGTGTTCTTATTAAGTCTTTTTGCGACTCAGCCAAAACCTTAGCTAGTTCCTCTTCTTTAAGCTCTAATGGAGAAATCATTTTCATTGAAGGAAAATAATATTTTTCACCTCTTTTTGTGCGCCTATCTGCCCATTCTTCTTGCCTTTCGCAAGAAACAACTTTACCTTCTTTATCCAAAAGTACCTTGTTTCCTTTTCCAATCAATTCAATCACTAGCGTATTTTCTCTGAACAAAATTTTCACTACTCTGTCCGTGCCATGCTGTTCAATCCCAACAATCCTTTTGTTATAAAGGTTTTTTTTCAGGCTTTCTACAAAAGCGCTTTTTCCATGTCTTGCTTGATAGGAAAAAGAAGTCAAATAAAAGACGTTTTTAGACAATATAAGGTCTTTTGACCCTTGCTTTGTGTGAAGCTTGATTTTTATTACTCCTTGTTCTATCTCCGAAACCTTGTTCACATAAGATTCCTTAATAACCTCTTCAATTTCTTTCACAAGGCACCTGACTGAAAAATTATCTACTTCCATAAACTCACTTTATTTAAGTATTCAATAAAATTAAATATTAAAACAAACTTACATTAAAATATGAAGTCTCAAGCAAACATAGAAATAGTAGTTTTTATAACAGCGGGCCTTGTAGTAACAGGCTTGGTTTCCTACCTAATGCTTAACCAAGAGGATCAAAAAGAAGGCACAGAAAACGTCTTTTCAGCGGCTAAAGACCTTTTTCCAGGGAGAAAACCAGTAGAACTTTTGATCCCGAATTCTTCCGACCAAGTAATATTAACTATGTTTGGCCAAGTGAAACCAAAAGTAATAATTCGCAGAGAGCCTTCAGAAATAACTTTCTCAATAATCAAAGACAGCGTTCAAGTAAAAAATTGTTCTTTAAAGGTTATTGACATGCATCCAGCCATGAAGCTTAATGAAGCAACATTCATAAAAGACCCTGTAACAGGCACTGACAAATATTTGAACGTTTATAATAGTAATATGTTCGGCTGTATGTTTTTCAGTGACTCTTACTGTTGTCTTTCTCCAGGCAATTATTACGACTCAAAAATAGAAATCAAGCAAAAAGGCACTGATAAAATTTATTCCGACATTAAAAGCAATAGCATACACGTGGAATCGATTGAATTCTCCTTGGTTTATCCAAGTCCTGTAAGAAAGTTTACTAAAGTTGCAGACGGCACAACAGAAACGCTTTATCCTAAAATAAAGCATTCAGGAGTAATAAAACAAATATATTTTTCTATTATGGGCAAAACATCTTGTAGATTTTCAGTATCAAATCCTTCTCTGCCTTATTCATCTCCTGAATCATTTATCTACGATTCTTCAAACAACAAAGTAGGGCTTCCAATAACTGCTAAGAGTAATTGTTCAGGAGTCTCAGGCTGTTGCTTGACTCCTGGAAACTATTCAACTCTTGGAAGCGCGATATTCCAAGACGATACAGCCATTTATAATTCCGGTTGGTATTCAATTAAAATTACAAATTGATTTTTTTGAGCGTTTTTTATGAAAACCATTAAAATAAATGCACAAAGCAGTACTGAATTAATAATATTGATAGCCACATCTTCAGTGCTAGTTACTGTTCTTGCTTACATTGTTCTTGGAATTTTATATTCACAGCAAGACCCTAGCTTGTTTTTTGATCAGGCAGAGGATAAATTCTCAAACATAAAATTAGTAGAACCTACAAATAAACAGCCTTTTGTAATAAAGAATAACGAAACTTATGGCGAATTTCAATTTAGAGCCGTTCAAAAAAAACCAGCCAAACTTATTCGTGTTGTAATTACAGATTTGCAAGGACAAGAACAACTAACTCAGGAAAGTGTTTGTGAAGTAAACGAGGTTTTTCCAGAAAACTATACTGTTGGAAGTGCTTTTTCTGTAGGAAGCCTTGAGGTGTATAAAGTCCAGGACCTTGCTAATTGTCCTTCAGAAAAACCCTGCTGTCTCAAGCAGGGCTCCTATAATGTAAAATTAGAAGCAAAGTTTTACCATAACGATTCAAACGAAACAAAAATAGAAAAGAAAGCAGTCATAATAAATTAATGAAAGGCAATTGGTTGTTGAAAGTCTCAAAAAATTCACAAAAAATAAAAAACCACGAAGGCTTAGGTTTAAGTTTGTAAGGCCTTCTAAAATCAAACGGCTTTCTTAGTTTAGAATTATTTTTTATGTTTTCTCAATTTGGCTTTGTTTCATTTGTATTAGCTACACTTTACATTTCACCACTTTTGGTTTGTGCTTTGCAATCATTTTTTCTATTCCCTTCTTTGAAAGTAGTATGTTTTTTGTTCCTAAGTTCATTATTACTGAGCACGCTTCAGCAACACCATACTCCATAGCTTTTTCCATTCCAAGCCCTTTCATTATTGCAAAAGAAAAACCAGAAGAAAAAGCGTCTCCAGCCCCAGTTACGTCAAGTACCGGAACCTCAAAAGGTTCAATAAAATAAATTGTCTTTCCATCGCACGAATAAGCCCCTTTTTCTCCATCAGTTATCACTGAAATTTTTCCAAGGTCCAGCAGCTTTATTAGGTTTCTGTGAATGTCAGCAGACCCAGTAAGCATCAAAGCTTCATGACTATTGACAACAAATATATCGGCTTTGCCAGGCAATGACTTCAAATATCCAAAACCTCTTTTCAATTCTACACTTCCCGGGTTCCACGAAATTTTCGCCCCTGTATTTTGCGCATGCGAAAATATTTCCCTTAAAAGTTTGCCTTCAGAATGCAAGCTGCTTACATAAAGCCATTTTGCCTTTATTTTTTTCCAGTTTATTTTTTGCGATTCAAAAAGCTCTGCAGCTCCTTTGTAAAAAAGTATCACTCTGTCCCTGCCAAACCCGGTGAGTATTACAGAATAAGGCGTGCATTCTTTTTTCGTCACAATGCAGTTTTTAGTGTTTACTTTTTCTTTTTTCATTTCAGCCAATATTCTTTTCCCAGACTCGTCTTTTCCTATTATGAACAGGGCACCTGCTTTCAATCCAAGCCTTGAAAAAGCAACCGCAGAATTTGTCGATCCTCCGCCAACAGAAAAAATAAGGTCGTTTATTTCAACCTTGGACCCCGGCGAGAAAATGCATTCATCGGAGTGAAAGTTGTTTTTAGGGACAAAAACAAAAACATCTTCTGTAGCGCTACCTATTGAAATTACATCCAACACAATAAACACCAAATAAAAAACGCTGCAATTATTATTAAATTTTCGGCAGAGTCAAAAAAGAGCACTTTTCTGAAAATGCCAACAGTGCTGGTAAAAGTCTTTGTCTTATCTTTTTTATGTTTTTGGCTTTTTTATGCTTTTAATCACTGATTTTGTTTACTGCTTATAAAACTTAAAATCGTTTTTTGTCCTTTTTCTTTGTTTTCTTAAAATCCAATAAAATTTCTTCTAATTCTTTGTCTTTTTCTTTTTTTTCAAGAAGAGCCATTATTGCTTTGGTTTTTTTCATTTTTTCCTTTCGTGCTTCGTTTTTTACCTCATAAAGCAAGTCTATTACTTCTGAATTTTTTTCTTTCAAGTAAACAAACCAGTTTTCTACGCTTAATTTGCCAGATTCATGGGCCATTTTTTTCTCTTTTAAAGAATTTTCAATTTTTGTTAGTTCTGAACTAATGCTTTTTGATTTTTCCTGCAGAAAATCATTGTTTTGTTCTTTGAAAGACTTTATTTCTTCAATATGCTTAATGATTGCGCCTAAAAGGCTAATGCACATGAATTCAAGTTCAAGGCTTCTTTGCTTTTGTTTGTATTCAGTTTCAATAATTTTTTTAGAGTGATATTCTTTTTCCAGTTCTCTTATTTTGTCCAATATTTCTTCCTGGTTGCTGATTTTTTTTCTGGACAAAAGAGCCTTGATTTTTTTCATGACAACCATAAAATTAATTGGTTTTTATGGAAGATAAACTTAACATTTTATGTTTTTTTTGTACTTTTTTCCATTTTTTGCCTTTCATTATTTTCCAATCTATCTTCGCTTATTTCATTTTGAGATTTTTCAGGACATCTACTATTCTTTGTGAATATCCCATTTCATTATCATACCATGAAACAACTTGTACGAAGTTACCGTCAAGCACTTTGGTTAGTTTTGCATCAAAAACGCTTGAAGCCTTGCTGCCTATTATGTCGCTTGAAACTATGGGCTCTTCAGTGTACTCTAATATTCCTTTTAGTTTTCCTTCAGCGGCTTTTTTCATAGCAGCGTTTATTTCTTCTTTTGTCGTGTTTTTTTCAAGTTCGCAAGTAATGTCAACTAAAGAGCCACAGGCAACAGGGACTCTTATTGCCTTTCCATCAATCTTTCCTTTAAGCTCAGGAATGACTTTTGCCGCTGCTTCAGAAGCCCCAGTCTTTGTAGGAACTATGTTTAATGCCGCCGCTCTTCCCCTTCTTGGGTCTTCATGGGTAGCATCAACAAGGTTTTGATCATGAGTGTAAGCGTGTATCGTAGTCATAAAACCTCTTTTTATTCCGAAATTTTCTTGCAGGACTTTCAAAACAGGCATTAAGCAGTTTGTAGTGCAAGAAGCATTGTCTATTATGTCTTCTGATTCTTTTAGTTTGTCAGTGTTGACTCCAAGGACAAAACTCTGTATTTCTCCTTTTGCAGGGGCTGAAATGATGACTTTTTTTGCGCCTGCTTTTATGTGTCCGCCAGCATCTTCCTTGCTTCTGAAAATTCCAGTGCTCTCTACAACAACTTGAACACCAAGCTTTTTCCATGGCAACTCTTCAGGTTTTACCCTTTGTGAAATAACCTTGACTTTCTTGCCGTCTATTATCAAAAAGTCATTATCTGCCTTTACTTCTCCCGGGTATTTGCCATAAACAGAATCGTATTTGAAAAGGAGTCTCGCGCTTTCCACTCCTTGTGGATGGTTTACTACCCAATCAATATTCTCTTTTATTCCGCATCTTAAAACAAGCCTGCCTATTCTTCCAAAACCGTTGATTGCAACCTTCATAAAAAACACCTCTATGTCAAAAAAACTCTCTTTATTTTTTTATTCTTTTGCTTTTTAGTTTGCATTGGTGAAACGGCTTAAAATGTAAAATAGTTAGTTATTTTTTTGATTCTGCGATATATCCCAAAATAATTGGAAGTAAAATAGATAGAGCGGCTATTTCGGCTAATACGCCTAAACCTAAAAAATCAATTACTGGCAGGTTTATCGTGAAAAAATTCTTTAATCCTATTCCTAAACCAGAAAATCCTTCATGTTGTTTGTCATCATATTTAAATAAACTTAATTATCTATTTTCTTACATGCCAAGGGATAGTACCATTGTTTTGCAGAATTTTTGGACCTCGGAAAGAATACTTTTTCTGATTTTTTTTATCTTGGGTTTTGCTCTAGGTGCTGTTGCAATGGACTTTTATGCTAACTTTTCCAAGGGCTTTGGCAATGACTATAATTCAATGCTTGAAATAAATCAAAGGCTTTCTGAAAGGAACAGCCAGCTTTATTCATGCCTTGTGGAAAATAAGGTAGAGCCAGAGGCTTGTTGATTAAGAATGTTGACATGTATTTGGTAGAAAGTATGGATAGAATGCACAAAAGCTTTGGTAAAGGTCTTCCTCGGAAGAATGCGCCTCCTAAAAAGCCAGAACCAAGTAGTAAGCCTAAAAATTTAGAGCATATCCTGCGTATTTTGTTAGCAAAACCTAAGTCAACACCTTTAACTTTTCCAGGGCCTGAAATAAAAAATTTGAGTTGTAGCCTTATTGGAGATGACCCTATTGAAAAGCTTAGGTCTCTCTCAAGGTTTTTTGCAAGTTTTTTAAGAGTTAAAGCTTCAGACAAACAATTGGAGTCTGTTTATGCCAAAAGGCCCGCAAATAAGATAGTGCAAGAAGGAAAAATTTATCAGTCTTTTAAAGGCGGTAAAAGAGTGATTCTTGGGTGTGTTGATTATTCTCTCGTGGCAATGTCTTTATTACATTATTGGAAGATACCTTGTAAATTTGTAAGGGAAAACTCTCATTCTTATGTGTTCTTTTTGTATCGCAATGAGCTTTATGTCTTTGACCCTTTTTCATTTCATCCTGTAAAGGAATTTTTACAAATCCCAGAAGAAAGGAGAAAAGAAATAGAAAATAATTTCAATAATGGTAATTTGAAAATAGGTAATGACCCGGTAGAGATCGGCTTAACATTTTAGTTCTTTCATTTGTTTTTTTTGTGTTAATTTTTTTCTTTTGCTAATTTTGTGTGTTTTCAGATTTATTTTGTTTTTTTTGGTTTTTATTTATGGCCTCTTTGGTCTTTTTTCAATCCTTGGTTTTATTTTTGTTTTGCACTTTTTTTGGTTTTTCAGTAGTCTATTCCTTCAGCTTCTATGCCCATTTCTTCCCTGAAAACTTTTATTTTCGTGTTTTTGTCTTTCAAGTCTGGCCTTACTAATAGACTTATCCTGCTTGGCCTTGAAAAGTCCTTATAAAAGTAGCCGGAGGTTTTGCATAGTTTTTTTGACCATGCTTCTATTTCCTCAAAGCTCAGCATGTTTTCTCTTGAGAGCCTTGACCTTGAGTCGCCTATATGCATGTAAGACTTTACTTCCACGAATTCAGGTTTCATTAACCATACTATTTCAGACCATTGCTTTAGCTTTGACTCGTCGTCGTTCACGTTTTTGATAAGAGTTATTCTCATGACTTTTCTTGTCTCAAGCCTTGAAATTACATTTAGCGAGTTCATCAGTCTCTGCCAGCCGTCGGCGTAAACGCTCCTATTGACTTTTTTGAAAGTCTGTTCGTCGTAAGCGTCAACAGAGACATAAAGTTGAGTTGGCAAAAATCTCTTATCAGTAGCCATTTTTTCAAAGACTTCTGTTTTTTGTGCGTTAGTCACGAGGAAGACACTTTTTGTGGAAGGCAAAGACTTTATTTTAGCAATGAGTTCGCAAATACGAGGGTATAATGTCGGCTCGCCTGAAAGAGAAATCGCCCAATGAGTAGGCATTTGGGCTTTTTCAAATCTTTTCAGGTTCATGTCAGGAATACCTTTGAATCCGGTGAGAAGTTTTTTTCTTTGAGCTATAGTGCCTTCTATTATTTTTTCAGGAGAATCCACTTCAATGTCCTCAATGTTTTTATTCCTCATCCACTCCATAGGCCTCCAACAAAAAACGCAGTTTTCGTTGCACCATAAGACAGCAGGAGACATTTGTGCGCATGCAGAGCATTCTATGCCGTAAAACTTTTGCTTATAACAAACGCCTTCTTGTTTTATCGCTTTTTTGTTCCAAGAACAAATCTGTACTGCTGAGTGAGAGCCAACGATAGCGTACTTTGACTTGGAAAGCTTTTCAACCTGCTTCTTAGAAAGATACTTAGTTGATTCTTCAGCCTTTTGATCTACTTCCTGTAAAACAATGCTCATACAAAGAAAAAGCAAAGAATCCATTAAAAATCCTGAAGTGGCGTTAACAAAACAATACAACAACAAAAAACCTAAAGCCATAATAGATAATAGCCTTCAAGTCTTCAATAAATGCAATTTTCAGCAATTAAAACCAAGGCTTAAAAAATCAACAATCAACAAAAAAAAACAAAAAAAGCTCGCTAATCAACGAAATATTTAACTACTTTTTCGTCAATTGTCTATAAGCCGGTGGTTTTGTGTTTCCGCGTTTTTCCTTTAAATCGCCCTTTTTTCCGATTTTATACTGTGCTTTTATACTTTTGTCAGGTTGCACTTCAATAACCTCGGAAGAAGATAGGCTGGCTTGTCTTTCCTTATCTCAAGAATCTTTCTCAGGCATAAATTGTGACTCCATAGATTCCTGCTTTAATGACCTAGACTCTTCTTTTAAGATAAAATCAGAGTTTTTATCCCCACAAACCCAGGAAGCTATTTTTGCCACAAAAAACAGCGCAGCTTCCTCTTGGCTGTCAATTTCAAAAGCAAGAAAAAACCTCTCAGCAATAAACGACGGCTGTGAAAGAAAAGACTATTCAAAACTGCCGGAAAACGTAAACGAATTAAAATTGAATCTCGGCGAAGCTTCAAAACACATAGACGAATTTGTAAAACAAGCAATAACATCAACAGCCTTAGAGCTCGAAGAAATGGAAAAAGAGCAAATCCCTCTCGCAAAGGACTCAGAGCTATTCAACAATTACGCAAACTTGAACCAGGCAATAGTGGACTTCTCCACAAAAAACACTTCAAGCAAGACCTTTGCAGCAAGGCTTAACAGGTTTTCATCAATCCTGAAACAAGCCTCGGAAAAGCTTGAACTAAACCAAAAAGCCTCAAGCTTGAATGCATACCAATTACTACAAACAATAAAACCATTGTCAAAAGACACTGCAAAAAAATACGACTTCAAACTTGATTTGTTCTTTCCTTTTTTTGAAAGTGGCGCAAAATTCTTTGACAACGTTTTTTCTTTAGGCACGAGCCTAAGCATTTTAAAAAAAATACCTGCAAAAGACTTCTTTTCAGAAATATCAGGAATAGTAAATAAAAAAGACTCGGCCTTTGCCCATTTTTTCTCAGAGTTTTCACAAATAGCAGAAAACAGGGAAAAAATAACTCATTTACAAGAAGAAAACCTGAACAAGGCAAAAGAAAACTTTGCTTTGGCAGAGAAAAAACTCCAAGAAATAAGTTTCGGAAACTATGCAGAATACGAAGCAGCAAAAATAAAAACAATCAACACAAAAGCAAAAGAAGGAGAACTTATTGGGGAAATAGAGTCTCTGAATTACAACTTCATTCTTGCAGAAGAAGAAAAAAACAATTTTGAAAAAGAATTAAAAAAATACGAAGAGGATAAAAAAACTTTAAAATTAGGAAATTCTTACCTGATTTCAGCATTACTTCTTAGAAAATCAGAAGACCTCGCCAAAAAAACCATTGTTCTTGAAACAGCTTTCAAGGAGTCGCAAAACGCTTGCCTTGCTGAAATAAAAACCATTAAAAGCAAAGCAGAAGAAAAAGAGATGATAAGCGAGTCCTCAAGCCAAGCCAAAGCTTTGCTTCTTTCAAAAATAAAGACCTTTGAAGAAACAAAAGCAATAATGAAGTGCATTGAAGTCTTGAGCTTTTTTGAAGAATTCTCAAGCCTCGCTTCTTCAAATTCTGCAACTGACATTATATCCAAAAAAACTGAAGAATGCGCCATAAACCTTGAAAAACTTTCCAGCCAAGCCAACTATCCTGACTTAGAAGCTCAGGCAGTTTCGACACTCAGGTCAAACAACAAAAACTATTTTACTTTAGAATCGTGCGAAAATTCTCTTCGAAACCTATCCTTGAGAATATACAGTTCTGAACAGTTCAAATCATATCTGGAATTTTTAAAAAAATCCTTAGACTTGGCATCTAACACAAAATCGTTTTTGGCAAGCAAGGGCTTAAAAGAAAACGAGTTAAAAGAACTAACCTTGGAACTATCCTTCTTGGAAGAATACGGGCAAAAATCAGGCTTAAACCCATTTTCCATTGAAAAATACCTTGCATCACTAAACAACAATACAATATTAAACCCTCTTCCAAGCACACAAAAAAAAGCTTCAGAAGAACTCTATAAACATTCAGGCAAAATATACGAAATGGGCAAAAACCAAAACGAAACAAAAATCTCAATAATAAATGAAGTTGCAGACATAAATGCGAACTTTGCTTTAGAAATAGACTTCAACTCAACAGACTTTGACCTTATTTCTTCAGAAAACATAAAAGCAATCCAAGGAGCAAAAACAACTCTTTTGTTTACGAGCCTCAAAAAAGGAGAAAATTTTGCAATACTAAAAAATCCAGAAAAACAGGCAAAAGAATTTCTAGAAGCAAAAAAAGATTCGTTGATTAAAAAACTGGTTTCTGAGGAAAATCAAGACAAAGCAGAGCAAATGCAAAAAATACAAAGACTGATAGATGAAGGCCTTTTTTCAGAAGCAGAGCAAAAGCTCAAGGAAATAGAAAAAGAATTATCAATGCAGGACCAAAACAAAAACAACCACAACCCCCCCCCCCC
>JBBISX010000008.1:338-13299 GCA_037441005.1 Candidatus Iainarchaeum sp. | reverse complement strand
CAAGCCGATCTTCATTAGAAGTCGTCATGTCGTTTATTATTTTGATTTCAAGGCGAGTTTTGGTCTGTTTTGCCCAGTCTTCAAAGTGCATGAAAAACTTTTCGTTAGTAATCACATAAACTTTTTTTATTGCTTCTACTTCTTCTATTTTTGAAATTATGTGGTTTATTATTGGCTTGCCTTTGACTTCCAAAAGTGGTTTTGGATTGTTTTTTGTCAGAGGCCAAAGCCTTGTTGCATAACCTGCTGCCAAAATCAATGCATCCATTATAGTCACTTCATAAACACTTTGCAATTATCTACCTATGCCGTGATAAATGAAACCCAGAGAAATCAAATATTCTTTGTCAAGGGCGTTTCTTGCGTCTATTATAATCTTTGATTTCATTAACGAACCGAGTTTTTTGTAATCCAACTCCAAAAATTCTGGCCATTCAGTAATAATGATTATAGCACTACACCCTTCTACTGCTTTGTATGGGTATTCCTCAAAAGACAAAAAACTTGAAAAGTCATTCACTTGTGTATCCTTCCAAAAAGACTTATCAAGCAATACTGACCTTGCTTTTTCGGTTGCGACCGGGTCAAGACAAACCACTTTGGCTTTTTCTTTAACAAGGTCTTTTATTACTACCAAAGAGCTTGCCTCACGAATGTCATCCGTGTTAGGCTTGAAGGAAAGCCCAAACACTGCGACCTTTGAGCCGTTCAAAGAGCCTAAAGCTGAAACAAGCTTTTTTACGGGCAAATGTTTTTGAGCATCGTTTACTTTCTTTGTTTCTCTCAAGATACCTAAGTCACAACCAAGCTTTTTGGAAGTCGCTTGGAGCTCACTAACATCTTTTGGAAAGCAAGAGCCCCCGTAGCCTGCGCCCGCGTTCAGAAAATGAGGGCCTATTCTTCTGTCTAAGCCTATTCCTTTTGCGACTTCTTTTATGTCAGCGCCGACTTTTTCGCAAATAGCGGCTATTTCGTTTATGAAAGAAATTTTAGTAGAGAGGAAAGAATTTGAACCATACTTTATGAGTACTGCACTCTCAGCAGAAGAAATAAATAATTCGCAATTAAGCGGCTTATACAAAGAAGCTACCTTTAAGGCAGCGCCTTTGTCAACAGAGCCTACCACTACTCTATCAGGTTCCATGAAATCTTTCAGTGCTGAACCTTCCCTTAAAAACTCGGGGTTTGAAACAACCGCAAAGCGATGCTTTGATATTTTTGATATTTCATAAGCAACTTCTTTTGAAGTGCCTACAGGCACTGTGCTCTTGTCAACTATTATTTTGTAAGAATCCATTGTCTCTGCTATTTTTCTTACAGCGCTCATGACATAAGAAAGGTCAGCGCTGCCGTCAGCCTTTTCTGGAGTCCCTACTGCAATGAATATTATTTCGGAGTTTTTTACAGAAAAAGAATAGTCGGCGGTAAATGAAAGTCTTCCTGCTTTGAGGTTTCTCTCAACTACTTCTTTCAAGCCTGGCTCATAGATAGTCATTACGCCTCTGGACAGCATATTTACTTTATTTTCGTCAATGTCAACGCAAATGACATTATTGCCGAGGTCTGCAAAGCAGGCTCCTGCTACCAAACCGACATAGCCGGAACCTATTACGCTGATTTTCATAAAAAAACCTAAAAGAAGTAAAATTATAGAAAACAGCGAATCTTATAAATTGAATTGATGCCCAAAATTTGGCACCTATTGTAAATTCGGGTTGGCAAATCAATAACTAAAAAGACTTTTCTTTGAAAAACCTGACTGCCTCTAATCTGCAAGTCTTTGCGTGTTTTTTTGCTTTAAATCAAAACAGTTAAAAAAGCAAAAAACCGAAACGGCAAATAATATAATAACAACTCAGTTTATTTTGTTTAATGAGGGAAATAACTCAAGCGTTTGTTTTGGCAGGCGGCAAAGGCGAAAGACTGAGGCCTCTTACTTTGGAAACGCCAAAGCCTTTGATAAAAGTCGCTGGCAAGACTATTTTGGAGTATAACATAGAAATGCTTGCAAGACAGGGAATAACAAGGATAATACTAAGCACCGGATATTTGCACGAAAAAATAGAAAGGTTCTTTTCTGACGGCAAAGATTTTGGTGTTCAAATATATTATTCCTTTGAGAGCCAGCCTCTTGGTACAGGCGGGGCTTTGAAAAATTGCAAAGAAAGTCTTGACGACAGGTTTGTCATGATAAACGGAGACAACATAGCAAACTACGATTTACGAAAAGCAAACAAAGTTCATGAAAGACTAAAGGCTGGAGCTACTTTGCAATTGGTTGAAGTTGAAGATATCACTGGCTTTGGAGTTGCAAGGCTTAACAAAGGGAAAATAATAGAGTTTTTGGAAAAGCCGAGCAAAGAAAACGCCCCAAGCAAATTGATAAACGCAGGCGCATATATCATAGAAAAATGGGCAGTTGACTTTATTCCTGACAGCTTTTGTCTGATAGAAAAAACTATGTTTCCTGAACTGGCAAAAAGAGGAAAGCTTTTAGGCCTGAAGCATAAAGGCTATTGGTTCCCAACTGACACTTTTGAACGAATAGAAAAGGCAGAAGAAGGGCTTAAAAAAATTCAAAAAGAACAGTTTTTTAAGCAAAAAAACTAATAATTATTGTCTGTTTGTAGTGCTATGAAGGTCTAGAAAAACAGGTTTTAGGAATGGAAAAGGAAAAATCCACGGAAATGAAAATTAAAAGGCTTGCGCTTCTTTCTTTGGCTTTGATTATAATCAACTCTTTTTTTGTTGTTGCTGAAATCAAAGCGCCTGAAATTTCTTCCAAAACGCACGAAAATAATGTATTAAGCAACAAAACCTCTGCAATCATGGAATTGGAAAAAATTGAAGGAATTGAATATTACTTATACCAAATCACTTCAAGAGACATTCCTGCTGACTCTAAATGGCTGAGAACTGATAAAAACATGGTTTTACTAGCTAATTTAGTCGATGGAAAAAAGAATTTTTTTGCAAAAGCTTGTTCAAAAGACTCTTGTAGCGAATATTCTACATTCACCTTGCAAATAGACAGCAAAGGCCCTGCAACGCCAAACAACATAAAGACTTTTTCCACTAAAGACGGCATACTCATCACTTGGGATAAAGCACAGGATGAGTCTGGAATAAGCACCTATGTGGTTTACAGAAACAGCACTAGGAATTATTATGACAGGGAATTCAAGCATAACGACCCTGGAGTAATGAAATTTGAAACTAATGAAAATTTTTTTCTTGACACTGAAGGCTTACAAAAAGGCAGGCCTTACTATTATAGACTAACCACAATTGATAGGTTAGGGAACAAAGGATTAATAAGCGGCATATTTATAGGCAGAAACGATTGGAGCGAATGCGAAAAAAAGCCAATTATAATAACGCCTGGCATAATAGGATACAAAAACAAAGAGATAGTTGTTCAAAGCGAAGAAGAAATAAGCAATGTAAAAGTATTTTTGCAGTATGACAAGGAAGAAGAGGTTTTTTCAGAGCAGAGTGCTGGAAAAAAGTTCGTTTTCACTATCGAGCCGAAAAAAGATTATTTCGGAAAATTGATAATTAAAGTAAGTTATGCGGATAGTAAAAACAGAGTTTGCACTCAGGAAAAACAGGCAAAGGTTGACACTATAGCGCCTAAAATAGAAATCACGAACAAAAAAATCCAAGGAGACAAAATTATTGTTAGCGTTATGGTTTCGGAAGAAGACGAAGTGGCAAGTGTTAAGGCTACAAAACAGGGAGTTGCAATAGCAGAGGGCTTTAAGGTAAAAAACAATATTTACGAGTTTGCGCTTGAAAAAAACCTTTTTGAAAATGAATTGTACTTGGTAGCCAACGACCTTGCTGGAAATATAACAGAAAAAGCATTAACCCTTGAAAAAGCAGAGAAAGTGCCGGAGACAAGTTCAAACGAACAACAACAAATAATTGTGAAAGGGCTGAACGAACAAAACTCTCAAGAGTATGCTAAACAACAAATTCAAGAGACGCTTATAATCGCTTTAATAGTATTGATTTTTTTAATTGCTGTTGGCCTTATTGTCTTTCACTATAATGAAAAGAAAGAGAAAAAGCAAAGTAAAACATTTGACCAACAAAATAAAAAACCAAAGTGGAAAATAACTACAAAAAAAGAGTAAAAAAGCAATATTGAAAAATTTCACGGATTGGATTATTGCCAAAAGGATAATAGCATAGCTAATTTTGCTGAATTTATAATATCTCGTAGTCGTCAGTTTTTTTGCCCTTAAGCGAATCAAGCTTTGCTTTCAAGCTGCTTTGAGCAACAGGCTTTGGTTTGTCTTCTGAAAAAGAGGCCTTTGATTTCAGTTTTTTTTGGAAGTCGTTTATTTCGTTCATTGCTCCTTCTTTCATTATGCCAACAAACCCGCATTTAATGCACTTGTCTTTGCCTAATTGTTGGGTGAAACTCATGGAACCGCAGTCAGGACAATACTTGAACTTCATACGAAGAACTATTACCTAATTAGACTTTATTAAATTTTGCGTTGAGTGATTTAATTAATGCAAAGGCTCGTGTTGCATTTCGATTTGGACTATTTTTATGCACAGGCGGAAGAGTTAAGAAAACCGTGGCTTAAGGAAAAACCTTTCGCAGTCGGCATTTTTTCAGGCAGGTCAGAGTTTTCTGGGGCAATAGCCACTTCGAATTACAAAGCAAGAGAATTCGGAATAAAGGCAGGAATGCCTATAAGCCTTGCAAAGAAAAAATGCAAAACCCTTTTGGTGCTGAAGGCTGACCGGGAATACTATGAAGAATTATCAGGGAGAATAATGGACATTATAAGGGAAAAAGGCGAAAAATTCGAGCAGTTAAGCATTGACGAGGCCTGTATTGAAGTAACCAAAACCACAAATGGAGATTTTTCAAAAGCAGAAGAAATAGGAAAATCAGCAAAGGCAGAAATACTTGAAAAGGAAGGTCTTACTTGCTCTGTAGGGCTGGGCCCAAACAAGCTGATTGCAAAAATGGCGGCTGACGCAAAAAAGCCTAATGGTTTCACTTCTGTCATACCAAGCCATGTAAAAGAGTTTTTAAGAGCAAAAAGAATTTCAGACATAACCGGCATAGGCCCTAAAACAGTGGAAGAGCTTGAAAAAAACGGAATAAAAACTATTCCGGAATTGGCGGCAACGCCTTTAGACCTGCTTGTAAAGCTATTCGGAGAAAAAAAAGGAGTCATGCTTCATGAAAGGGCAAACGGAATAGACAACAGCGAAGTAGAAGAAAAAGAACAACAACAATACTCAAGAATAGTAACATTGAAGGATAACACGGCAGATGCAAAAAAAATAATGGAAGAAACAGAAAGCCTTGCCTTTGACCTTGCTAAAAAGTGCAGTGAAGCAAACAAAACTTTCAGGTCTGTCTCCATAATAGCCATTTCTTCAGCTCTTCAAACTTTCACCAAAAGCAAGACACTTCAAATTCCTTCGCAAAAATCGGAAGACATTCTGCTTGCAACAAAAGAACTTTTGGAATCTTTTTTGTCTTACAATCAAGGCGTGACTTTAAGGCGTTTCGGAATAAGAATATCAGGTTTAGAAGAAAAGAAAAAACAAAGGACTTTGTTTGATTACTAACATTTTCTTTATTCAAAAAAAATAATACCAAAAAACCTGTTGACAAAATAAAATTAGGTATAAAAAAAACAAACAAAGACGAGAAAAAAAAAGCCATAACACAAAAAAAACCGGCAAACATAATAATTTACTCGTAAAACAAATTTTAATGACCAAGTAAACAACAACATAAAAAATTTGATTTAAAAGACTTTATTATCCTTTTTAATTTTTTACAGCCCCGTCGTCTAGCGGCCAAGGATAGTGCCCTCTGGAGGCATTGACACCGGTTCGAATCCGGTCGGGGCTAAAAAAAATTCGAAGAACTTTTTTGCTTTAAGTCATCATGAATTTAAATGCTTCTGGAAACAGCCTCCAAAGCGAAGGGGTTGCAAGAGCTTTTCCTATGAACTTTGAAGGCTTATCCATGTCGCCGAACTTTGAAAGGAATTCGCCGAAATTAGCTTTGTTCATTCTTTCAAAAAGGCTTTCAACCTGGTCTTCGTTTTTGTTGTTTATGAATTGTCTTATTTTCCAATGCAAGAAAAGGTCTTTGTTCAATTCATTCAGGTTTTGCTCGTACTTTTCAAGCGGCTCCTTGTTACTGAAATGCTCGTGAATGGTATCGCCTAAAATCCTTCCTGCTTCCATACCCAAAAGTATGCCTCCGCCTGTTGTTGCTTTTACATGCCCTGCTGCTTCACCTACAAGAGCAATATTATCCTTGACTATTCCTTTCAACGGCGCCCCTATGTAAATTAATTTAGAACACATGTCACAATATTCTCCTGAAAAATTATGCAAGTTACAAAACATTTCAAAATCCCTTTTCACATTGCCTGAAGTAGTTGCTAGGCCTATTCTTGCCCTTTCTTCGTTTTCTGGAACAACCCATGCAAAAAAGTTTTTTGCATAATCTCCGAAGTAGAGTTTCACGAAGTCTCTTTCAAAATTTCCTTTTGCAACAACTTGATAGGCATGAACATGGTTTTTGATGTCTGTATTTATGCCTATTATTTTTCTCATCTTGGAATTTACTCCGTCAGCGCCGACCACTACTTTTGCTTTTACTATTTCTCCCCGGCCTTTATGCTCTACGAAAACTGTTTCTTTTCTCACATCAATTGCTTTTGTGTTCAGCCTTATTTCAACCTCTGCTTCTTTCGCGGATTCTGCCAAGGACCTGTCAAAGCCCCCTCTGTTAATTACAAAAGCCACATTCTCGGACCTTTTCACTTCAAGCAACCTATTGTTAGGGGAATATATTTTTGCTCCTCTTATCCTGTTGACAAGATTTTCTTCAACCTCTTTTTTTATGCCAAGCTCCTTTACTCCTGAACAGCTTATCAAGCCGGTGCATGCAACAGGGTCTCCTACTTTAGGATGCTCTTCAAGAACAACAGAACTCCAGCCTCTTTCCCTTATTCTCTTTGCAGCCCAAATACCTGCAGGGCCTGCACCGACAACAGCAGCCATGTACATTCAAACCACCAATTAAACCATAAATCAAAGCACTTTGATACTAAATTTAACCCTATTGTTTAATGGTTTTTAGAGGGAATTGAGTATAAATTCTTTTGGCAAAGTCCTAAGGGAAAACTGATTGCAACTCACTAAAAACCAGTAAAAAATGGCAAAGGCTGAAAGCGCTTAAGCCTTAAAGTCTTCAACCAAATTTATGGCAAGTGCCGGATTGACAGGTAAAAATTTTTATTCATAAATCCTGAATGGAATTTCCTTCTTGAACTGCCTTTCAATTACCCCAAACTCGCGGTAATGATCAGAAACTATTACCTTGCCTAAAAAATTGCCAGGTCTGGCATATCTAGAAAGATAAACAAAGATTTTTTCCTTGTGTATTTCCAAAGGATTGAACCTGTCTATTCTTTTTGAAAACTCGGTGTTTATGGAAGCTCTGCTAAAAGACACTACTTCAGGCAACACTACTTGCAAAGTAATCAACTTTGTTTTTTGGTCCTCGTTTTCTAACTCGATTTTTAGTTCAATAGGTTCTTTTTCTGATAGCTTAAGCCTCAAAGGATAAATGAAAGTCCTTATTATCATTCCCATTAGCTTCACCTTTGACAAAAAATGCACGAAATTAATTTATTCTATTAAAAATTCAAATTATAAAATTTACTTTTAGTGTTTTTTTGGTTCTAGTTATTAAATTATGCCGTCAAACTACAAACTAAAAAAAAGATTTTATCTTTCTGAAGACCAACTGCCTTAAGTTTTCTTAAACCTGAGGCCTTTGTCGCAGTTGTTTCTTACCTTTAATTATTTTTTTCCCAACTTATTTTGTCGCCAATTTTTATTTTACCTGAGAACTTGACAGGAAGCTCTATAAAATACTTTGCTGGCTTTTTTGGAGTGTAGTTAAAAGTCCAAGGTTCTAAAACAGCTTTTTCTACTACTTTTTTGTTTTCGCCCAAGTACAAAATGCATATTGGAAAAAAAACGAAAAGCATGTGTACACTGGCTCCTAATTTTGTATTTTTTTTCAAAAAGAAAACTAATGCATAGTCAAAATTTTCTTTTTTCTCAAACATCAAGCCTTTGAATTTTTCAAAGAAAGAGATTGCAAACTTCACTTTGCCTATTATTTTTTCATTGTTGCAATAAAGCATCAGTAATCTTACCATTTCTTTTTCTTGTTTTCTCTCAAAATCTCTATTTCTGGGATTTTTATTTCTTCAAGCATTAGCGCTGTTTGTTGTGGTGAAAAACCGGTGTTTTCTTTCTTTAGATCCTCTCTTATTTTGCTTATTTCTTCCATTTTGACTTGCATTTCCTTAAGTATTTTCTCTATTTCTTTGCCTTTATCATCTCTACCCATGTATAAAAGTTAAACTCCTAAAAATAAAAAAGTTATGTAAGGGCAATTTTGGGTGGTTAATAAACGGCGTTGGATTGAAAAAATTAAAGGCTTTTTGTGATTTGAAAAACTAAAACGCGTTTTATTTTGAAAGACTAAAAAGTCATTAAATATTAAATAGTCCTAATCTTAAGCCAAGAGAATTCAGTCTAGTTTTTTACCTTAACCTAAACTAATTTATGACAGAATGTTTGCTTTTGATCTTACAATCCGAACAAAAAATTTGTTATTTACAAGCCTAATTAAAAACCAACCCATATAAAACCAACAAAAAACAACAAAAATGACACGAATTGCTTAAAAGAAAAATTTAAAATAACACCATAATAAATATTCGTCAATCAACGAATTATTTTTAAGTGTTTTTTGGTGATTTTTGTGCCAAATGACAGCGCTTTGGGTTGGAAACTCTTTGATTATGACTTTGAAAAAGTCCTGAAGGAAAACCCGTTTGGAAAAATAGTGACTAATCGAAAGGAAAACTTTTACTTGCTTTCAGAGATTCCTAAACTCAATGACTTTGAAGAAACTTTGCTTTCTGAATCGCTAGAGGCTTATAGGCTATTAGGACTTGGACAAAGCAAGCTTAATCCTTTAGAGTTCCTCAATTCTTTCCTTTTGAGAAAAAAGGTGAAAAAGACAAAACAGGAAACAGAGAGGCTTTGTAGTGCTTTATCAAAAGCGATTTCAAACAACGGGCCTATTGAAGACCTATTAAGAGACAATGATTTGGAAGAAATAGCAGTAATCGGCTACGGAGAAAAAAAGCCGGTCATGGTTTATGACAAGGAATTCGGATGGCTGAAAACAAACCTTTTCTTTACCAACGAAGAGCAAATAAGGGCACTGACCAACCTAATGGCTTCGCATACAGGCAAAAGAATCACAACACAAAACCCGAAAATTGACGCAGAACTTAACGATGGCTCAAGAATGAACGCCTGCATAAAACCAATAGCAAAAAGCGGAGCATGCATAACTATCAGATAATTCATGCATTCAAAATTCGGCCTTCAGGAAATAGGAAACAACGGAACTGCTTCTTTTGAAATGCTGGCCTTTCTTTGGCTGGCTATTCAATCAGATTGCTCTATTTTGATTTGCGGTAACACAGGCTCTGGAAAAACAACCCTGCTTAACGCCCTGCTTTGCTTTGTGCCAAAAAAAGAAAGGCTCATAATAGTGGAAGACACGCCAGAAATAAGGGCCATTCACGAACATTCAGTAAGGCTTTGCACTTCAATAAACACTACTATGCAGCAACTCATAGAAAACACCATGAGAATGAGGCCTGACAGGGTAATAGTTGGAGAGATAAGAAAAAGTGAAGAAGTACATTCATTCATAGACTCTGCACTTGCAGGCCAAGGCAAAGGATGTTTTGCGACTTTTCACGCCAAAAGTGCAAAAGAAGCAATCTCAAGGCTTTTGACCTACGGCGTTATAGAAGAAGACATTGCCTCAATAGACCTCATAATAACACAAAAAAGAAGGAGCGTTTTAGAAAAAAAACGCCTTGTTGAGCAAAGAAAACTCGAAGAAATAGCTGAAATCAACGGCAAAGAAGTTGAAATAATATACTGCTGGGACCAGATGCATAAGCAATTTAAGAGAAAAAACAAAAGCAAAAAGGCATTGGAGAAGATTTGCGCTACTTTTTCGCTGACCGAAGAGGGTTTTTTCACTGAGTTGAAAAAAAGGGCAGAGTTCCTGAAAAACTCTTGCTTTGGAGAAAACGTATTGGAAGAAATTGATAGGTATGAAAACTGAAACAGGAGAACTCGTAAAATCTTTGATTTTTGGCTCTTGCCTTGCCATGGCTTGGCTTCTCTTCTGGAATGACTATGAATCAACTTTCGTTTTTTGGGTGCTGTCAACATTGCTTTCGTTAGCCTACTTTGGAAGCGAAAAAGAAAGGAGAAAAAAAGAGGCGGCAAAAAACATAGAAGCAAAGCTTCCTTTGGCTTTGCTTGAAATAGCAACAGACTTGGAAGCAGGCAACGATTTTGAAAAATCAATTACAGAAATAGCAAAAAGCGGAAAAGACGAATTAGCAAGTGCAATGCAAAAAGCCTTGGCGAACTATTACTCCACAGGAGCGCAGTTGGATGAATGCATAATAGAAGAAGCCTTGAAAACAGGTTCAAAAGATTTTCTCCAGGCTGCATCAAGGCTGTCTTTAGTTTATAGAAACTCTGAAGGCAAAAAATCTGGAATGCCGCTTAAAAAAACTGCTTTTGAAATAATAGCAAAACAAAAAAACGAAGTAAAGGAATTCACCGGAAAAGCCCAATCAATATCAGTAGCCTTTATAGCCTCTTCCGCGGTTTTGCCTTCTTTGCTCTTGGCTTTTGCTGGAATAGGAAGCGTTTTCATGGAAATGCCTTTCACTGAAACGCAATTTTTCCTAATAACCTGCCTTGCAATACCATTGATTAATTCCATGGCCATTGTGTATTTCGTTAAGTCTGCCCCTGTAGTGTTGAGGCGGTTTGAATGAAGCTAAAGTTAGAAAAAAGCCATTTGCTTGGGTTTTGCATATTCTTTGCTTTAGCCTTAATCGGGCTTTTTGCAAAGAGCGAAAAAATAGCGGTTCTTGCTTTTCTCTCCCTGCCTTTCGCATTATTCGCTGAAAAGGCTTTTTTGGAATACCTCAAAAATAAAAAAACGAAAAGCATTGAAAATAGCCTTCCTGAAATGCTGATAACAGCCTCTTCCGCGTCCTCTTTCGTGAACGAAGGAGACTTTTTGCTTTTTTTGACGCAAAACTCAAGCGGAGAGCTTAAAAGAGAGCTAAAGATAGCCTTAGCACAGTCAAGGTCGGGAATGCCTGTCAGAAAAGCCTTGAAAAAAATCTGGGAAAGGAACAAGTCGGAGCTAATAGAAAGGGCAATGAAAATCATTTCAACAGGAATAGAGAACGGTGCTGAAATGGCCGAAACCTACTTGAAGACTGCAGAAGAATTCAGTGAAATAATAGGCTTGGAAAGAGAAAAAAATTCCACAGTAATCATGCACAAAATAACTCTTATTGCAGGCTGTCTTATAGTGCCTTTCATAATAGGAAACGTTGTTTCTCTAAATCAAGGCTTTGAAAGTGATTTGTTGGAAGGCTTGAAAGACACTCAAAAAATAAATATTGAAGTAATAGGCATTGTCTACACTGCAGAGTTTTGCATAATGTCGTGCTTTTTTATTGGCTCTTTGGACGGTGCATGGAAAAAATCCTTTTTTTACATTACAATGCTTTTGCCACTAAGCCTGCTGAGCTTTTGGCTTTCCGCAGGAAGTACACTTTAACTCAAATCTTCAAGACAACTCTTTGTCTCAGAGCCAGCCTTATAGCAAAGCTCCTTGTTTTTGGTGTTGAATGCTATCCATGCAACGCAATTATCCCTTGAGTCCTGCAACTTTTCGCACAAGGCAACATCATTTTTTGCCAAAGCCACTTTGAAAATGCAAGTGCTCCTGCTTTGCCCTGCTTTTTCGCACAAACTTTCATCGTTCAAGTCTTTGCCAAGGGTGTTATAGCAAAACTGTTTGTATGAAACAATGTTTTCGCAAATAGAGCTGTTCTTTTGAAGAACCGCTTGTACACAATAAGCCATGTCAAAAGAAGGGTGGCATTTTTTAGGGTCGTCTTCAGCAACAGCCAAATAACACTGGTCTTTTTCCTTTGAAGCTTTTTCGCACAAAGCAGGGTTTTTCGTTTCAATAGCCAAGTCAACAACGCATTCAGAATAGCCCAAAGAAACCTTTTCACAAAACTCGGGCTTTGAATTGAGGAAAGCAACCCTTGTAAAACAATCGTCTTTTGCGGTTTGATCTTGAAGCATTTCGCAACCATCAGGCTTGCCTTGTAAGACAGAATAAATTAGATAACAGTTTTCCTTGTTTATGCCTTGCTTTTCTTCGCAGTCCTTCAAAGATACCGGAAAAAAATAGTTTATATCACCTTTTGTCTTAGGCAGGTCGCCTATTGCCTCTTCGTAAGTATCAATGATTTCATCCTCAAAGTATTCATCACCATTCAATTCAACGTAATTAACGTCTTTAACATTCACTACTTTAGGCTGATTCAAAAAAACTACTATGGCAATAGCAAGTATCAAAAGCACTGGGACAGCCAAAAACTTAAGCAGGTTTTTAACCATGTAAATGATAAGGAATTTGTTGTTTTAAACCTAATCTTGAAGAAAAAACGGTCACAGCAACGCACCAAGCCAACAAAAAAAGCCAAAAACCAAAAAAAACCTACAACAAAAAAAAATAACACCTTAAACCTTCCAAAATAAGTCTTCAAAAATAAAATTTTTTTGGCTTCTACTGCCAACCTAATTTAAGACCAAGGCGTTATGGGGCTGACGATAAATAAATAAGGGTGTTTTGAGTTATTTTATAGAATTTTATATTGTAAATAGGTAAAAAATAAGATTGACAATGCGTAAAGGCGTCATGATATGTTCAAAAAAATAATCGAATTTTGCCGTTCCTTGTCTT
>JBBISX010000008.1:0-325 GCA_037441005.1 Candidatus Iainarchaeum sp. | reverse complement strand
CAATTAGGCATGGCTCAAGAAACAGAATACCAAAGCAAAAAAGTTTTCTTTGCGAATGAAAGCCAAGAGGGGCAAACCTGCAAGGCACAGAACTGCCTTTATTCTCCTGCTTTTTTTTCTTCTGAGGCTTGCGTTTCTTCAGAATTGCCTGACAAAGACTCACAAAACATTCTTGACTTGCTAAAAGAAGGATTTACTGGAAAAGAAATAGGAGGGGTTACTGGCAAGGATGATAGTAAAGACAGGAAGTCGCTTGCTTCCAATGAAATAGTTGCGCTTGACCCGAACAATGACGAAAAAGCAGTTAAGGTAGAGGTTCCTTCGC
>JBBISX010000007.1:0-13830 GCA_037441005.1 Candidatus Iainarchaeum sp. | reverse complement strand
TTATGCATGATGCTGAAATAGAAGGCTTTACACTCACCTTAAAAGAAGCGTATCTTAACAAATTGAAAGAAAAAATACAAAAAATAGATGCGCCTACTCATGCTGCTAATTCTGCTAATCCTAATAATAATCCTACTTTCCCTGCTTTTAGAGATGCCGCCGACCGTGTTTTCTCTAATTTGGCTATCTTGGCTGTGAAGCTTGCTAAAGGTATTTTTGAATAAACTGGTTTCTGATGGATTAGACTGAGAAAGGCGGTTTGTCAAGCAAAAATAGTTAAAAAATAAATAGAAACAGAATCAAAAAACTTGGATAAGTAACAAGAAGAAAAAAAAAGAACAAGGAAGTAAAATTAACAGAGCTTTTGACATTGCCAATAAGGATAAACAAAGAAGAAGCCAGCAGGTTGACAAAGCTTGAGAAAAATTAAAAGACTAAAAAACTGTTTTAGTTGTTCTGATAATTTTTGTGGTTGGTTAAAGTCTAAAAAAGCCTAAGCCAAGTCTATTGTTAAGTATTATGTCTTAGGGAGACTTAATGCTTCTTAGGTTTTGGTCTTGCAAAACAAAAACAATCAAAATAAAAAATCATAAAAATGGCTTAAGCCTTATGGCATTAGACCTTTAAGTCTATTAGCCCACTATTTTTTTTGGTTTTTGATTAATCAAAGTGCTTGCTGAAAGTTTCTCCAAAAGATTTTTTTATCAGCATTGGTTTTATGTGAACATTTTTTGATGCGGTGTTTCATTCTGGTTTTTCTTGTTGATTTTGTTTATTGCTTCTTTGAATTCTTTCATGCTGATCTTTTCTTTGTTGTTTCTCATTGCAAAAAGCCCTGCTTCGGTGCATACTCCTTTTATTTCAGCCCCTGTAAAGCCTTCAGTAATAATGGCTAATTCTTTTGTGTCTACGGTTTTTTCTGTTGCCATTTTTTTCGTGTATATTTCAAATATTTTTTGCCTTCCTTTTTCGTCAGGCAATGGGACTTCTATTATTTTGTCGAACCTGCCAGGCCTCATGAGAGCGCTGTCAAGCATGTCTATTCTGTTTGTTGCCGCGATTATTTTTATGCCTTCTAATTTGTGAAATCCGTCCATTTCGGAAAGCAGTTGCATCATTGTTCTTTGTACTTCCCTGTCTCCGTTTATTGATGCAAAGCGGTGTGATGCCACAGCATCTATTTCGTCTATGAATATTATTGAAGGTTTTTTTTCTTTCGCGAGCTTAAAAAGGTCTTTCACGAGTTTCGAGCCTTCGCCTATGTATTTTTTCACTAGGTCAGAACCTGAAAGCGAGATGAAAGTTGATTTGGTTGCGTTTGCCACTGCTTTCGCGAGCATGGTTTTTCCAGTCCCGGGTAAACCATAGAGAAGAACTCCGTTAGGCGCTTCTATGCCGAGTTTTTTGAATTTTTCCGGGCTCTTTAGCGGAAGTATTATTGATTCGTTGAGTTCTTGTTCTATTGTTTCAAGGCCTCCTATGTCGTTGAAAGTCGTGTCTGGCTTTTCTATTATTTCCATTGCATTTACTCGCCAGTCTCTGTTCTCTGGAAAGACTTCTGTTATTACTAATGTTCTTTGGTTCATGGCTACTCTTTTTCCTGCTTCAAGTTCTTTTTCCAGTTCAGGCAATGCTGTTACTAAAAAGTCCATGCCGTTGCTGTTTCTAACAATTGCTCTTCTGTCTTCAAGGACTTCAGCGATTGTTGCAACTATCAATGGTGGGCTTTTTAGGTCCATCAATTCTCTTTTTGTTCTTTCCAGGTCAAGTTGTAGCTGGGTCAACCTTGCAGCAGTAATCTGCCTTTCAGTTTGAAGGTCTCTAAGCCTTTCTTCCAATTCAAAAACATAATCTAAGTCGTTTTTGTTGGATCTTTTCACTTCGTTGCTTTCCGGCATAATCAAGAAATCTTAGTATTTATTTTTAAACAAAACCATGCCATTTGAATTGTGTGAAATGAAATGAGTTTCTTTGAACTAGTCTTGTTCTATTTGGCTTTTTCCTTTTTAGTCACTTATATTATTAAGAAAACCACGCCGTTTGAGACTTATTTTGTCGGGACTATAATAAAGACTAAAAAGCCGATTGTTATTTTTGAAAAGCTTTCAAAGCACAAAAAAGTCATTGACTTTATGGCTGATTTGGGGCTTTTTTTAGGCTTCGGTGCCCTTGCCGTTGACTTTGTTCATGGTAGGAAAAAAAGCGGTTTTCAAAGAGCCGCTATTTTTGTTTTTTCTTTTCTTTTTCTTTCAGGCCTTTTGGTTTTAGTAGATTACCTGTTGGGCGGAAACATTTCAAAAAGCTCTATCGTAGGCCAGTCATTTTTCCTTCTTGCCGCCTCTTTCGGGTTGTTGGGCTTTTCAGGCTTTACCCTTTTCGCTCTAGTTCTGCAGGGTTTTGAAATAGTAACCAAATTGTTTGAAGGCACTAAAGCATGCCCCGGAGTTGCGCCTTTAATCCCTGGAGTAGAGATACCTAATGTGCCAATTACTCCTCCTTTGCATGCGTGGCTTTCTCTGTTGATAATTTTGGTGGTTCATGAAGCAATGCACGGCATAACAGGCATAAGGCATGGCTTCAAAGTCAAGTCAACAGGAATAATATTGTTCGGCATTCTTCCGATAGGCGCTTTTGTAGAGCCTGATGAAAAGGAAATAGAAAAAGCAGAGCCTAAAAAAGCCCTTCCTTTTCTCTCCTCCGGCCCTGCCGCTAACCTGTTTGTACTGTTTTTGTCTTTGACTTTGTTGTTTACGCTGTTAATTGTTTTTGGATTTACTACAAACCATTTTTACCCTGGCGTTGAAAACAATTTTAATACAGGCGTGGTGATTTCAGGCATTTCAGAAGAAACCGAGTTGTGCGGAGCAAAGTATCCTGCGACAGCAAAAGGCGTTTTGTTTGAAGGTGACATAATAAAAAAAATAAACGGTTATGATGTAAACAACATTCCTTCTCTTGTTTCCTTGCTTCAAAAAGACAGGTTTAGCGAAAAAGAGTTTTTAGTACAACGCGGCTCCGAAGAACTGACTTTGAAAATAAAGCCTAATGAAATAGGCCAATTCGGTTTCATGGCTTCAGCCTTAAACTCTAATAATGAAAAATTACCGGAGTCTTTCTTAACATACTCTTCTGTTGTTTCTTTAATAGTCGACTTCCTCTATTGGCTATTGCTATTAAATTTTTTAGTCGCCACTGTAAATTTTATCCCAATGTCTCCTTTTGACGGCGGAAGAATAGCGCAAATAATTTTTCCGCATTATGTGAGCCTTAAAGGAAAATCAGAAAAAGAAAAAAGTAAAGCCATATCAAGTTTCCTTAAAGTGCTTGTTCTTTTTCTTTTGCTTTTGAATGCTTTGCCATTGTTTTTGTAAAGCAACTCCCAAAATGCAAAAAACTAATTTCAAGCTGATAATTGCTTTTTGTCCCCTGTTAAATATCAATCGAGGCAATAAAGGCAAAAAATTGCAAAGCCCATAATAACTGAAATAAATGCAAAACTAAAAAAGCTTTTGAAAAATCAAAAAAGCCCTTAAGCAATTAAGTCTTTATCATGGCCTAAATATTAAAGTCGCTTTAAAGTCTTAACTATCTATTTTTTACGAACCCTAAACATAGCGATGCAACTGAAATCCACAAAAATGGCAAAGACCAAAAAGGCGCATGTAAATTGCAAATTCAAAAATTGGCGTGGTTATAAAACAAAAAATAGCGGTGGCTGAAAGCCACCTTTGAATTTTATAGGTAATTTATAAGTAATCTAGGTCTATGTCCCTTCTGCTCGCTGTTTTGGCTTTAGAATCCTTGCCTGACTTTATGTAAGGGCTGTGGACTCCTGTGAATATGCATATCACTTCTATTTTATTTTCAAACATCGGGTCAACCCTTGCGCCCCAAATAACAGTTGCTCTTGGATCTATTCTTTCAGTCAGGAGTTCTCCTATTTGGTTCGCTTCGCCTAAAGTCAATTCAGCGCCTCCAGTAATGTGTATCAATGCGCCCGTGGCGCCTCCTATGTCTACATCAAGCAAAGTATTGTTAAGCGAATCAGAAACAACTTCGTTTACTCTGTCAACGCCCTTTGATTCTCCCACAGCTATGACAGAAAGGCCTTTGTTGCTCATTATTGACCTGACATCTGCATAGTCAAGGTTTATCAAAGAAGGCTGGGTTATAGTTTCTGTTATGCCTCTGACAGTTCTTGCTATAACTTCGTCAGCAACTTTAAACGCGTCTTGTATAGGCAGGTTTGGCACCAACTGCACAAGCCTGTTGTTGTCAATCACTATCACTGTATCGGTGACGGCTTTCAAAGCTTCCAGGCCTTCTTCCGCTTTTATCATTCTAGCTCTTTCGAGTGCAAAAGGGTAAGTAACCATTGCAATGACTATTGCCCCTTGTTCCTTCGCTATTTGAGCAACTATAGGAGCTGCGCCAGTTCCAGTGCCTCCTCCCATTCCGCAAGAAATGAAAAGCATGTCAACGCCCTCAAGGACTTCCTCTAACGCGGCCCTTGAAACTTCAGCGGCTTTTGCGCCTATTTCAGGATAACCGCCTGCTCCCAATCCTCTTGTAACTGCTTTTCCAATAAGGATTTTAGTTATTTCATCGTTGATCATTGCCAAGTGTTGTTTGTCCGTGTTTATTGCAACAAGCTGAGCTCCGGAAATACCCATGCTAGCAAGCCTGTTCACAGCGTTACAACCAGCTCCTCCTGCGCCAATGACCATTATTTTAGGAGTTCCAAACTCATCTATCTTTTCGTCCCTCTTTTCAGAGGCAGTAGATATAGCAGCATCAACAACCGATTTCATACGTGGTTCACCTCAGGTTAAAAAAGAATCCATGCTTAATGAAAAAGCTATGATTCTTGTTAATATAATGCTAAACTCATTTATATGCGTTTTGTTATAGGATTACAGCAATATTAACACTTTTTACATTAGGAAAGCTAAAAAACACAAAAACTGTTATGTATATGGCGCTTTTTTGTCTAAAACGGAAAAATAATTTATTAACAAACCTTTATTTTTGAAAATAAGTGTAGTTTAGGCTTTTTGACTTAAAAAAGTCCTTTTTTATGTTTTTTTGTTAAGCATTTTTTTAGTTTTTTGACGAATTTTATTGGTTTTTCATTTATTTTGATTTAGATTTTTTCATCGTTGCAAAAAACATGCCTTAAATAGGCTCTTTTTGATAAATTTTCCGCGCTATTGCATAATTCTCCCAAATATAGCAATTTTATTTTTTATTCGGGCGCCTGCCTTCAAGGAATTAGGTTTGGTTCTCTAACTTTTGTTATGCCTTAATTTTTTGTCTTGTTTGGTTTGTTAGACTTTTCGCATATCATTTATGATTTTTTGGCTCAATTTTTTTCAGGCGCCTCAGGGTGGATTTGAACCACCGACCTTCCGGTTAACAGCCGGACGCTCTACCTGCTGAGCTACCGAGGCAAAAAATAACCACAGGTTACTAAATAGTTTTTAATAAAGTTTTATAAACTTCCTGCAAATAAACTATTCAGTTTATTCTAATTAAACCTGAAAAATAAATAACTCTCTTGCCATCTAATATAAATATGGATTCTCAAGTACAAAGAATTTTTGAAGTTTATCGGCATTTTTTTCCAGACTTGAAATTCAGCGAAGCACAGGTCTATTATTGTCTGCTCGAAGCCACAAAAAAGACTTCGGATAAAATAATATCAGAAACAGCGCTTTCTCGTGCAACCGTATTTTCTGCATTAAAATATTTGATGGAAAAGGGTCTAGTTGGAAAATCGGAAATTTTTCCAGTAGAATATTTCGCCGTTGAACCAAAAAAAGCCTTTTCTTCAAATTTTACAAAATTGGTTTCAAAACTCAAAGCTTTTGAAAAATCATCTTTTGTTGAATCAAAAACAAAAAAACAATATTTAGAATTACTTCTCATTGACTTTGACGGCAAGAAAGCCCTGTTAGACAAGCATTCAAAAAAAGAAATAAGCAACATGAAATACCTTTCAGAAATAAGAACTGCGCTGGACTGCGCTTTCAGAAAAGCAAAAGAAAAAATAAATGCAAATTCGTGAGTGAAATAGCAAGCAGAAATAAACCATGGCCCGACTAAGCCAAAAACTAAAAAAAAACACAAAAACGCGAAAAAACTAACGACTTAAGCCGTCTTAAACCAGGCGGCCTTATAAAAAATCGACGAGCCTTAAGGCTTAAGCAGCTCTTCCAAAATAAAAAACCAACAACAAATAGTTACAAATAAAGCCAACTTAGACAGTTAGGCCTTTTAGTCTTAAAAAACAAAAACCATCAAAGACTACTTGCGACTCCACCTGTTCAATCTTTGCAAAAATAAACAAACTCACAAAACGCCGAACTTAAGACAATTCAAGCATTAAAAAACTTAGTTTTCCAAATTGCCTATCAACTTCACATTCCGTGCTTTGATTGTACATCTCAAACTATTGATAAAAGTCTAATTTTGGTTGTGCCTTTGCTTGTTGCTATGATTCTCACCATGGTAATTATTTCTTGTTTGATTTTTTTTGTATTTTCTTTTCGTATAAAAAGGCACGTGAGGAAAAACAGGCAATTTTTCTCTTCTTATGTCAATTTTATTTGTCTTCATTATTTTTTCCAATTTTCTGTTTTCTTCCGGAGTTATTATCGTAATCGCCTTGCCTTTATTCCCCATTCTTGCAGTTCTCCCTATCCTATGTATGTAATCTTCCGGCGATTCAGGCAAATCGTAATTATAAACGTAATTCACACCTTTCAAATCAAGGCCTCTTGCCATCAAATCAGTTGCTACAATAACATCAAATTTTTGGTTAATCACATCCCTAATGTTTTTGACCCTCTTGTTATGCTTTATCCCCCCATGCAACGCTATTGCATTGATTCCATTTTTTCTAACATTTTTTGCTACCAATTCAGACTCATGTCTTTTTTTACAGAATACTAAAGAAATGCCGTCATAATTGTTTTTTAAAAGAAAAACAAGGAGAGAAAATTTTTTTTCTCTAAGAGTTTCATAATAAACTTGCTCAAGAAAATTTTTATCCACTAACTTTTCCTCAAGTACATACTCAGGATTTTTCAAGTGTTTTGAGACAAACCCTTTTACATCATCATTTATCGTAGCGCTGAAAACCATAGTCTGCCTTTGCGGGAGTCTGTTTATTATTTTTTCTACGTCGCCTATAAATCCAAAGTCAGACATTCTGTCTATTTCATCAACTATAAACCATTTTAAACTATCAAAACTTATTTTTGAATTCCTTATAAGATCAAGCAGCCTTCCGGGCGTAGCAACCACTATTTCCGCTTCTTGTATTTCTTTTTTCTGAGCTTCTATATTTTCCCCGCCGGTTATTTTGGATATTTTCAAGTTTTTGTACTTTGAAAAACCTTTCAACATGCTTGAAACTTGCAAGCATAGCTCTCTCGTAGGAGTTATTACCAAAGCCTGCAGGCCTTTTTTTTCCCTGATTTTTTGTATTATCGAAAGACCAAAAACGGCAGTCTTGCCAGAACCTGTTTTTGACTGAACTACAATATTTTTTCCAGACAAGGCTAAAGGTATTGCCCTGGTTTGTACATTTGTAAAACTTTTGAAACCCATTTCTTTTATTGCCCTAATTATTTCATTATCCAAATTAAGTTCGTTTTGCTGCATCGCAAATTTATGCTTGATTTGTTTTAAATACTTGTCTTTGCAATAAATTCATTGCGGGCTAGCACGGGGTGTCAGCGGTACCCTGTAACCAGCAATCCGCTACAGCTGGGTGCAAAGCTTTTGCAGAGGGTACATTTTTGCAAGTGCGCCTTTCCAGTACTATGAACTTTCGCCCTTTAAGGCCGGTTAGTTCAGCCAACCCCGCCAGGCCCGGAAGGGAGCAACGGTAACTGACTTAACCAGTGCTTATAGGCAAACGGAAGCGAGGAATGGAAAAGGGAAAAGCATTTGCGAAAATGCATTCCATGCAATTGCGCGCCCGCATTCTAATTTGTGTTGTCAGACAACACAAGTTTGACTTTTTTATGTTATTGTTTTTGCTCTTTTAATCTATCAGCGCTTAAAACCAGTTCTTTTGCCCAACTTTCTTTTTTTAGCATTCGTAGCTTTGCTTGGCTTTTTTCTTTTGCTGCTTTTTACTTTTTTACTTGCTTTTTACTTTTTTACTTGCTTTTTTAACCTCTCTTTTCAAAAGCTCTTTTAAACCTTCTAAGGTCGATTCCATTCTTTGTTTTGTGCCTTTTCTCCTTATTTCCCTCAACTCAAACTTTTTCAGCAGTTTTTCGTACTTTTCTTTTAGCTTTTCAGCATGTTTTTTGGCATTTTTCAGCGCCATTCTTTCATGACTTCTTTTTCTGTGTTTGTGAAAAGCCGAAATAAGTCTATGCAAAGGCTTTAAAATTAGGCTTTTTTCGCTTTCCAAATCCCTTTTTTTTGCCCTTTCTTCATGGTATTCCATTTTTTCCTTGTGCTTCATGAAATTTTCGTGATGCTTTTTGTGTTCGTGCATACTTTCTATAGTTGCTTTTCTGGTTTATTTTACTATCTTTTTAATGATTCTCATCACTGATTTTAGACTTGCTTTTGTGAAGTAGAAACAAAAAGATTTACCAAAAACTCCAAGATATAAAGCCTTAATTCTTTGTTGTATATTTTTTTGCCTATTATTATTCTTATCATGTCAAAAGCTTAAGTCGTAATTAGCTTGTTGTTTTTCTTGGTTTTGAAGTCTTTCGTTGTAGGTTTTGATTATTTTGAATTTTAGCGAGTTTTGTAATTAAAGGCGTTTTTTGTTTTTTTATGAGGCTTTGCAATTAGTAAAAAAATTTTTTGTTATTTTTGGGTTTGTTTTGTAAACGAATCATGCAATGCTTTTGTTATTGCAGCATAGAAACCAGCCATGTTTTTGCCTATTACTGAAAAATACAAAAGCAGGGCTGATGCAATAGAAAAAGACACTATTATTACATAAAAGTCAATAATTAACCCCAACAAAGAACTTGTTTTTTTCAAGTTTTCAGCATTCAGCTTACTCTTTATCAAATCGTTGTTCTTGCTTATTTCCGCAACCAACTTTTCTTTTGTTTTCGGATCTGATAAAGTCGCAACGCTTTTTTCCATTGAAGCCACAAAGGCCTGTACCTCTTTATCTTCTTTATTTTCCATAACAGAATAGATTTCACTGTTCATTATGTTCATCAAAGTCATTTTTTGGATTTGAATTATTTTTTCGGCTTCAGCTTCGCTTAAATTTATTTTTCCAAGGAAAGAAGAAGTAGTTTCCGAAATGACGTTTTCAATTGCTTCGTTTCCGTAAGCCTCGTTTTGCGGGGTACCAGTAATTACAAAGAAAGCCATGAGTCCAAGAGTAATTGCAATAAAACCGATGTTGCACGAATTTGCCGCTGTTCTATAAGCAACAAAACTCTTGATTTCTTTGCCGAACAAGTAACTCGTTTCAACAGTTAAAAGCAAGGCAACAAAGACAAGAAACCCAAAGAATAGTGTCAAGAGCCCCCATCCAAACATTATAAAAAATCCAAGAATGCCGATAAAACTTCCGCTTATACTTATGACATACAAATCGCTCTTTTGCATTGCGTGTGAAAGGCCTGAAATAATCCCAAAAGTTAATGGAAAAAGAAAGTAAAATCCGATCATGAGAGGTGAAAAAAGAACCCCTGAAAACTGCGTGGCTTGTTTTGTGCTCAACCAATCTATGTCCAACACACCGGAAAAACCTATTAAAGAACCCCACAACAAAATAGTTACTGCTATTATAGCAGCCAATCCTATTTTTTTCCATTTTTCTTGCATTAATCCACAATTGTTTTTTTTATTTTAAATCTTTGTGTTGCTATAAAAGTTGAAAAACAACAAATAATCTGGCAAAAAAATTCCGGAAGTTAATATTTTTTGATTCTTAAGTTTTTGTTGCCTGTCTGTTAGTCGTGTTATGTCAAATGCTTAACCCTTTTTGGCATGTATGTGATTTCTGAAAAACTGAAAGCCCTTGAGCCTTCTTGATTATTAAGTCTTTGTTGTCTGCCATTACCCTATTTTATAGTCACTGTCTAATTACAAAAAATTGCATTGCTTTATATTTTTTTAGGTAGTTGTTTATTTTCATGTATCATTTAGGAAAGGTACTGCAAGTCATGCACCCAAACGAAAAGGGCTCAAATTTTGCAGACCAAATCACGCAGGCTTTGGTTGAAATGTGGGATGAAAATATTATAATCTTTAAAGTAAATTCCGCTATTTCTCGCGACATAAAAGAAAATGACTATGTCTCTGTGGATTATTCGCCTGTTTCTGTTGGCGGCGCTCCGGTGCCTAAACATGAAATAGTTGCCATAATAAGCGAACAAAAAGCGAAAAAGGTTTGGGCAAAGCTTAAAGAAAAGTTAGAGCAAAAGAGAACCGAAAAGAAGAAGCAGGACTTTGATTTTTCGCATTTGCAGGGAAAAATGGTTGGTTAAATACTGGTTAAATATTAGAGTAATTAAATAGAATATCCAAATTCAACATTGCAATGTCATAATAGTTAGACAAAAAAGTACAAAAAACATTAATAGTAAAAACACGGAATGACTTTTAAGTCCTAATAAAATGTGATTCACAAAACAAATTCATGCCTAGTATGACTTCCATTTTTTGTTTTTATTTTCTATTCAATTGTTTTGAATCGGTAGTTGCTTAATTAAGCTTTTTAATTAAAGCTTTTTGCTAGTTTTTTTAATTTGATGTCCAGGGTTTGGCAAATAGATTTTTTGAGAGGCACTGCAGTATGCATGCTCGTGATTTTTCACTTTGTGTGGGACTTAAGATACTTTGGCGTAATAAACTTTGATATTTATTCAGGTTTTTGGGGCGCTTTTCAAGTTCTTACCGCGTCTTTGTTTATTTTTCTTTCCGGCTTTTCTATGGTGTTATCTTATTTAAACAATAGAAATAATTTTCCTGCGAAATGGTTTTTCAGGACTTCTAAAATAGCAATTGCTGCTTTTTTTGTCTCTGCCTTCACTTTGGTTTTTTTTCCTGACAACTTTATTTATTTTGGAATTTTACATTTTATTGCATTTTGTTCTTTCATGTTTGCCTTTTTAGTAAATAAGCCTTTGATTTCCCTGTTATTAAGTTCTTTTATTTTCTTGTTTTTTAAAACAGGCATTTTATTTGATTTTTCAAACAACCTTATTTTATTTTTAGGCCCAGCTGCGCCAAGACAGACTTTTGATTTTTTTCCGCTAATACCTTGGGGCAGTGTTTTTCTCTTGGGAATTTTTTTAGGTAATGTTGCAACGAAAAACAATTATTTTAGTTTTGAAAAGCCACGATTGAAAATTTTTGACTTGCTTGCCTTTCTTGGTAAAAATTCTTTGATTGCCTACCTTTTGCATCAAGCGTTTCTTTTTCCGCTGGCTTGGTTTATATCCGCTTTATGATTTTTGCCATTTTTTTAAGTCAATCGGTTCTGTTGTAAAAGACAAGTAGCCTATAAAAGCTGTTGTCAAATAGGATGTTGTGAAAAGCAACAGCGAGAACGCAATCGCTAGTTCAGATTCTATTCCAAGGAAAGAGAAAAAAACCACAGAAACTGCTTCTCTTGTCCCTATCCCTGAAACAGTTATCGGAATAATGTCAGTCAATGAGATTATTGAGTAAAGAACTAATGTTTCTTCGTAGCTTAACTTTGCTCCAATAGAGTGAGCCAAAAACTGGGCAAAAAATATTGTCAATAGCCAAAATATTATTCCAGCAAACAATGACATTACCAACTCTTTCTTTTTGTTAGGGAACTGCTTTACGGCAGAAAGAAATTCGGAAAACTTCTTGCTGACTACTTCTTTTGCATTGTCAGGGACAAAAATCAAATAAAAAGGTTTCAAAAGCTTTTTTATGTATTTTTCCTTTAGCAATAAAAAAACCGCTAAAAAGAAAAAAACAGCTGTTGTAAAAAATGGCCATAGCTCAAAACCTGCTTTTGTTATGGTGCTGGTTAAAATTAAAGAACCTAATAACGCAAAAGAAATAAGTATGCTTATATCTATTAACCTGTCTAAAAAGACTGAAGCCAAAGCCTTTGTAAGACTTTGGTTTTTTGCCACGTAAACAGCTCTTGCAAAATCCCCTATTCTCCCAGGCGTGAAAGAACTAAAGAAGAACCCTATTGTAAAATACTTGGTGGCTTTTAGTACGCTTATGTTAGTCCCTTGCGAAGCCAAAATGTATTTCCATTTTATTCCTTTCAGCAGGAGCATTATTGCAAAGACCAATAAAGCCAGGGCAAAATAGTTTAAGTCTGCTTTTGAAATTATTGCCAAGATATTTTCTATTTCTACTCTTGAAAGAACTATAATGAAAATAAAAAGCCCGATTAAAACCAACAACTTATTATTCATACCAAAGCCACTTTGATTTTTTATTGTTTATTTTTTGCAAAAACCATGTAACCATCGTATTCAAAAACTTTTATTAATCCAAGTTTGCTTGAAAAAAAGTCTTCTTTGGAAACTATGTAATCAACTTCAAGCTCCCGTATGCACTCAACGCATTTTTCCTCCATTATTTTTTTTGCTGTTTCGTGTTTTCGTTTTGCATTTTCCAATTCAGGGTCATTGTATGCAATTCTCGGGTCATAAGACAAATACCAGCCTGTGAAGACATCATAAGGAATTTTTTTTGAGACTTCGGCTATTTTTGTATTGTTTTTCAACAAGAATAATGTTTTTTTGTATTCAGGGTCAAAATTCTTGAAAGCCAATGCAAAACCTATTTCATCTTCGGTTATTTTAGAGCCTTTTGCCAAGTGACTCAATTGCGATGAAGTGAAAAACAAAAACAGCGAGACAAGTATTATTGCTATTATAGCCAAATGTTTGTTGCTTCTTATTTTTTCAAATTTGGTTTTATTGGTTAATTCAACGATTGTGTAAACTGACAAAAAAAGCCCAGAAAACATTGCAAGTTCTATGGTTCTTCCACCAAGTATTCTCCCTGACGAAACGAGTAATATTGAAACAAAAGAAGAAACAACAAAAGTTCCAGCCATGAAAGTTGAAAAGTCTTTTTTTTTCAAATATTTTCCAAACATCATAGCTATTGCTGCCAAAGATATGCAAAATATGATTAGGCCTATCCAAAGCGGAAACGCAATTAGTGTGTCTTTTAGTGTTTGGAAAGTTATTTGATATGTGGCTTCTGCTGAAAAATTCATTATAAAGTTCTTATAATTAATCCACAATGAAGGTAGGACCAGAAAAATTGAAAAGAATAATTTAGGAATTTCCGTATAAGCCTTGAAGAACAGGCTTCTTGCAAGAAAGAAGGCAATTGAATAAAATGCTACTCCCGGGTGTGTGAGAATTATTGTTGGAAAAAAAAGGTATTGTAATTTACTATTTTTTTCAGAAGCAAGCAATGTTGCAAGAAAAAAAACAGAAGCCATCATGAAAGTATATTGCCCCCAGTACATATTTTGAAAGACTATTTTAGAACCCACGAAGAGTGAAATGCCGATTAAGCCTGCATATTCGCTATTGAAAAAATTTTTGGAAATGAAGTATATTAAAAGTGCAGAAAAAAAAGCGAATAGTACTCCTAATGCCCATACTATAGCCTGGCTTTCAACAAAAGGCAAAAGGTCAATGAATGTTTTGGCGAGCAGTGGAAAGCCTATTTGATACCTGTACTCTAAAGAAGAAAAAGGCAGGTAGTTTTGGGGCGTTTTTTCCCCTATTGCTAGACTGCTTATGTGTGCTGCCGGGTCTGCGCTAGCATCAACGAAAGGGTGGAGAAAAAGAAAAGGGTAAGCTGCCA
>JBBISX010000006.1:0-14157 GCA_037441005.1 Candidatus Iainarchaeum sp. | reverse complement strand
ATTTGAAACTTCCAAACTCTACAAATTTAAAAATTTAAAAATATTAGATCTTGGCTTTGGTACTGGAAGAATTTCATCTATACTGGCGAAACAAGGATGTATAATAAATGGAATTGATATTTCACATAAAATGCTTGAACAAGGAAAGAAAAAAATACCAAAAAAAAATATTGGAAAAATAATCTTAGCGGATCTAAATAAAAAAATACCTTTTAAAGAAAAGTTTGATTTGATTGTATGTTTTAGAGTCCTAAAATATGTAAAAAATTGGAAGAATGTTTTTAAAGAGTCGAGCAGACTTTTAAAAAAGGACGGGATTTTTCTCTTAGAATTTTCTAATAGAATTTCTGTACAAAGCATCAGTGCTATTTTTTCTTATTATTCTACATTTTCTATAAATCAAATAAAATCTATAGGCAAAAAATATAACTTTAAAATAGAGAACATGTATGGCGGGCCTATTCTTCCTCTACCTATTTACAAAATGATAAAAGATAAAAGATTTATGAAATTTGTGCATTTCATAGAGCAATTATTAAGTTTACTTAAACCTCATTTCTCAAGAAATGTAATAATCGAATTTAAAAAGATAAAATAATCTTATGGCAAAATACAACCACTTTTTAAAAAAAATAAATTGTATTAAATGTAATTTTTTTATAACTAAATATGCCTATGATAATGAAAACAGACGATAAAATAAGGCTGAACGTGCTGGATGCACTGCTGAAAAAAGGCTCAGTAGGGCCAAACATAAAACAACTCCAAAAATACACAGGATACCACAAAGCAACGATAAAAACATCCATTGACTTTCTCACAAAACAAGGAGTCATAACAGGCTACGGACCAAAAATAGACATAAAAAAATTAGGTTATAAAATAGAAGCCATTACGCTCATGCAACTAGACCTCACAAAAAAAAGCATTATGGAAAAATTCATGGAAGAAATAAAAAAAGACGACAACACATACTACATGTCTGGCACTTTAGGGCCCGGAAACTTTAATGCAATAGCAAGACACATCTATGAAGACATCGAAACATACCACAAAGACGCAAACAAAAAATATTTTGAAGCACTGCAAGGCATTTACGAACTAATAAAAAACAAAGAAACTTTCTATATTACAGAACCAGTCTACAAAATAATGCCGAGAACAGACTCAATAATAAAAACCATGAGAAAACAAAAAGGGCTGGAATGATGAGAATAGAAATAGACTTCACTAAAAAAACAACAGAAAACGCAACAGAATATTTTGAAGCCGCAAAAAAAGCAAAAAAAAAGCTTGAAGGATTAAAAAAAGGCATTGAAGCGGCTGAATTAAAAATAAAAGCTTCTGAAACTATTGAAAAAAAAGAACTGAAAAAGAAAAAAGAAAAAAAATGGTACGAAAAATTCAAATGGTTTTTTACAAGCCAAGGTCTTTTAGCAATAGCAGGAAGAGACACAACAAGCAACGAAAAAATAGTAAACAACTACATGAACGAAAAAGACATATATTTTCACGCAGACATACACGGAGCTCCGCACGTAGTGCTGAAATGCGAAAATCAAAAACCAAACGAACTCTCTCTCAAAGAAACAGCAATATTTGCAGCAGTGCACTCAAAAGCATGGCAAGAAAAAATACCAGCAATAGATGTTTACTCAGCAAAACCAGAACAAGTCACAAAAAAAGCCCCAAGCGGAGAATCGCTAGGCACAGGAGCATTCATGATATATGGAGAACGAACATGGTACAGAAAAACCCCGTTGAATTACGCTATAGGCGCAAAAAAAAAGCAAGAAGAAATAGAAATATTCGCAGGACCTGAAACAGCAATTTCGGCCAGAGCAGAAGCAATGGCAAAAATAACATTCGGAAATAGAAAAAAAAACGAATGCGCAAAAAAAATAGCATGGCTTATAGGAACAAAAATGAACACAAGCCTAAAAGAAAGAATTGACGAAATAATTTCACTTCTCCCTAACGGCGACTCAGACATAGAAGAAGAATAAAAAACAAAAATTGACACTAATCCCAAAACGAAATAATGAAAAATTAGCACAACAAGACTTTGCAGAAATAAATAATAATTAGGCTTTACTAAGAACAAAATATGGTCCAAATAAAAACATTATTTGCAAAATCAGAATTGACTAATGAATTAAAGTTTTTTCTGTTGCAAAAAAGAAGGCAAAGACCTCGACTTTTTCACCTCTGAAATAACCACTAAAGTCTTAATGTCCAAAACCCCGTCCAGATTGCCAAGCATTTCAACAAACTTTTCAGCGGACTCAAGATCAGGAACAACCAACAGAGCAAAAATATTATATTCGCCAAGAACCTGATAAACCTCAGTGACATAATCCAACTCCTTAAGCTTCTTAATAACATCCTTGTTTTTTGACAACTCTGAACGAATCTGAACAAAAATAGGGCTTTCGAAACCAAGAGCCTTGAGATTCAAGTCAGCGGTTATGGCATTGATGATGCCACGCCTTTTAAGCCTCTCAAAACGCTTCTTTATTGCAACATCGGTAAGATTAACGCTTTTAGCAATAACACTGAAAGAAGAACGCCCATCTTCTAAAAGCACACTTAAAATACGATAATCGATTTTATCTAAAGATTCCAAACAAACACCCCATATAACTCAAAAAATTGAACACAAAAGCATTAAAAAGTTAATTTTCTTAAACGCATGAAAACTGAAGAAAACCGAAAGCAAAAAACCACGCAGTGTAAAAAACAAAGGGGTTTGGCAAGGCTTAAAAGAAACTTCTTACCAAAAATTCATAAATGGAAGAAAAAAAAACCGCAAAAGACAGCATACAAGAAATAGCTTTTGAAATAAGAGAAAGCGGCGCAACTGAATGGGAAACGCTCAAAGTAATAAAAGAAATAGAGCAAATACAAGCAAGCCAAGCACAATTGAGAAAAAAAGCCGCAGAAATACTTGAAAAAATAAACGAACAAGCAGCAAAAAACTTCAAAAGCTTTGAAAGACTCAAAGTATACACTTCTGCAGAAAAAAAAGAACCTTTTGATAGAGGCAACATAGTCAAATCACTGCTCAAAGAAACAAACGTAAGCAGGCATGTGGCGGAAAAAATAGGAAACGAAGTTGAAACAAAAATAAAAGACATGAAAATAAGCGAAATAACGACACAAATGATAAGAGAACTTGTTAATGTAAAACTTCTTGAATATGGGCATGAAAGCATAAGGACGCAATATGTAAGGTTAGGAATGCCGATATACGAAGTAAAAAAAAAGATTGAAAACGAAAATTTTGACAATAAAGAAATACTAACAGAATACAATTGGATTGCAAAAATACCTAAAAAAGCAAAAGAACTGCACTTTGAAGGAACAATAAAAATAAACAATCCGGAAGACTATTCCACAAAACTCTTTGCAAAAATAACATACTTGGAAGGGGAAAAAGAAGAAATTGCAAAAAAAGCCATGCTTGAAGACAAAAATCTCACCACGCCGCTATGCATTACAGCCCTCAACCACACGAGCATAATGAAAGCACCTGACAAAAAGAAACTGCAAAAAGCAAAAGATATTTGTAAAATTTTTGAAATAACAGGAAAAAAAAGAAACTTGGAAATACCTCTTTTTTCAGACTACGAATGGACAAACAAAGAACAAAGAACAGAATACATAAAAAACGCTTATGCACTAAAAGAAGCATCCAAAAACTCAAACACTTTTGACACAAGCATTTCAATAGACAACAAATTCAAAACAAAACTGGTCAAATGCAAGTGGGAAAAAACAATAATATTAAACAATTCAAAAACAAGAACGACAAGAATAGGAAAAATAATAGCCCAAACACAAGCAAACGCCATACTGCAAACAGCAATAATAAACCTTCAAGCAATAAATGAAAAAAACCAAAAAACTTTTCTTGAAAAAATAGAGGAAAGCATTTCTGCAATAGAAGAATTAGCCAGCCAAAAAAAAGAAATACTCAAAAATAGAAAAATTGAGGACAAAGAAGAAATAGAGAAAGCAGCTACAGGAATAGGAATAACAGGAATAACAAAAATAGCAACAGAATTTGAGCAAGATAACGCCGCCAAACTCATTGAAAATATAATAATGACAATACAAAAAAAAGGATTTTTCTCTTATTACTCTGAAAACGAATCCGAAAACAAAGAAGAAGTACTAAAAGTATTAGATAAACTCCAAGACAAAACAAAAAAAAGTTTTGGCTTTATCTGGAAAGTAAAAAACACTAAAGAAGCAGAAGACTTAATAGAAAACGTGACAGCGGTTGAAATAGAAGAAGAAAAATAATCCTAGAAATAACCTGCACTTTGCATAAAAAACCAAAAAAAAGTTCAACAATTTAAGTCTTTAACCTGCCAAATGAAAAAGCGGCAGCGCATTAAACCCTGAAAATAAAAAGCCGTGACCTATATTGTTAGGTTTCAATAAGTATGCTAAAGAAAAACTAAAAAAACCACTTTCTATAATAAGAAAACAAGCTTACTTTAGACAAATAAACCTCGGTCTTAAGAGCTTCCAAAAAAGGAACTATAAAAATCAAGGACACGAAAAGCCCGAAAAAACCGCCAAAGCCTAAAAAGTAATCCAAAGCAAATTCAATAAGCTGAACCAAAAGGACACAAAAAAAACCGAACAACAAAACAATAGAAAAAGACCCGGGGTTTTTAACAACAAAGTCAAGAGAATTCAGCAAAGAACTCCTTAGTTTTTCCCCGTCAACAACTATTGCCTGAGGAAGAAACAAAAAAGGCAAAAAAAACAAGCCCAAGACAACATTAACGGCAATCATAGGAACGCTAAGCTCAAGCAGCAAAAAACTAAACAAAATAGAAAGCAAAGAAAAAACCGCAACGAAATTAAAATAACGCAAAGAAAAAACCAAAATCTTTTCAGATAAAAAGTAATGCAGCTTTACCTTGTTGAAATCAGCTCTCACTGCAAAAACCATCATGCAAGTTAGCAAAGAATAAGCAAAAAGAAAAGCAAGAAGCAACAATAAAAGCAACAAAGACTCAAATAACGGCAACTTCAAAAAACCATAGTCTAAAAATACAGAACCGGAAGAAACCAAGAAATTGGAAACAAGAGAAAATAAAGGCAAAAAAACAAGCAACAACCCAAAAGCCAAAGCCGTTACAAAATTATTCTTGTAATCCTGAAAAGCCTGTGCAAAAACCATTACAACACCCTTGGAAATCCAACTAATAGTGCCTCAAAAACAATAAAAAGCATACTACAAACAAAACATTGTTCTAGTTTATTATGTAAATTAAATTGGCAAGCTGAAAACTAAAAAGGCTTTTCCTGCAGCTTTTCAGCCTGTCGTTAAGGCGTTAAAACTTTGTTGCGGGCTTTATTTTGAAAGCCGAACTGCATTAAGCCACCTTAAGTCATAATTTTTGTAGCGAATTTTCCAGCTTTGTATAACTGTTTGGTAGGCAAAACACAAAATCTTATTTCTTGAACTTCATGAACTGCGCCAAAAGAGCCTCTAATTGTATCCTTTCGTTCGCACCTTCCACTAGCCTAAAGTTGTATTCGCCTATTATGTCAATCAATTGAACCTTTGAAGAATCACTAATAGACTTCATGTTGACTAATTCTCGATGCATCTGAGAAACCACATCCTCGCCAGACATGCCATGCTCATACATCAATTTGTCAAGAGCTGCCCTTGCCTCAAGGAACTTGCCAGACAAAGCAAGCTCCATCATCTCAGTGACTTCCTGAGGCCTTGCCCTTGAAGCCACGTCATAAACCTCCTTTTCAGAAACCTTGCCGTGCAAAGAAGACGCTGCCTGCGCAATGTTGATGGCTTTCCTCAAGTCGCCCTGCGAAACATAAATCAAAGCCTCCAAAGCCTTTTCATCAATAACCACTTTCTCCTCTCTCGCTATGTGCAAAAGCTTCTCTTCAATCTCTTTTGAAGAAAGAGGCCTGAAACGCAAAACAACACACCTAGACTGGATAGGCTCTATAATCCTGCTTGAATAGTTGCAAGAAAGAATGAACCTAGCTGTTCTAGAATATCTTTCCATGGTCCTCCTTAACGCCTGTTGGGCGTCAATAGTCAAAGCATCACTCTCATCAAGAAAAATTATTTTAAAATTAGAATCAAAAGCAAGAGTCCTTGCAAAATTCTTAATGGTTTCTCGCACCACATCAATGCCCCTGTCATCAGAAGAATTAAGCTCCAAAAAATTCTGCGAAAAACTATCGCCAAAAAACTCTTTTGCCAAAGCAATTGCAGAACTGGTTTTGCCCACGCCAGCAGGGCCTGAAAAAAGCAGGTTAGGCATGGTCCCTGCCTTGACATAACTCTGCAAAACACGCGTAATGTCCTTTTGCCCTGAAACCTCTGCCAAAGACTTAGGCCTATACTTTTCAACCCAAGGCAGTTCATGACTGAAATCCATAAAAACAATTCAAATCATTAATGTTTTAAACCAATTCTAAAGCAATTTTCAATAGCATGAACAAAAAAATCGCAAAAGCAATAGCAATATTCGCAATAAGCTACCTTACAATAATAATCATAAGCGAAATGAACAACAATGCTGAAAACAAACTACCATTAAGGCATATAGACTTTTCCACGTTCCCGACAAAAGCAGACTACACTACAATACTAATGCCAATAATAGGCTTCTTTTTCGTTTACCTTATCATGCCATACCTTACCAAAGAATTCGGGTTTGGAAAAAAATTCATTAAATATATTTTCCCAATCGGATTCATAACTTTCTCTATAATAGGCTTCTACCTGGCAGTATACGCATACTATTTAGACATAGCATTCAGACTCAAACTCGGCTTTGACCTGTCAAGGTTTAACCTTGATTATTGGGGGATTTTCCTAGGCTCGCCTTTCATCTACTTTATAATAGCAGGGCTATTTGGCTGGATAGCCCACATGATAATAGAAAAATTCAAGGAATAAAAAGTGAAAAAAAATGAAAATATACCTGGAAGGCTACGGCTGCTCAATGAACATGGCTGAAACAGAACAAATAAAAGGACACGCACAAGCCAACGCCATTGCAATAACAAACAACCCTGAAAACTCTGACTTCATAATAATAAACACTTGCGCGGTAAAAGGAAGAACGGAAAACAGAATGCTGAGCAAAATAAAAAAATTGAACGAAATAGCAAAAGCAAACAAAAAACAACTAATAGTATTCGGCTGCCTCCCAAAAATAAACCCTAAAGCCATAGAACAAATATCAAAAGACATAATAGCAATAGGCCCAGAGCTATCAAAACTGTCGGAAATACTAGGGATAGAACAACAAGAATTTTCACCAAACATAAACCCAATATCATTCAACGAAAAAATAGCAATAATTCCAATAGCAAAAGGCTGCACAAACTACTGCACCTTCTGCGGAACAAAACTTGCAAGAGGGGACATACAAAGCTATAGCATAGAATCAATAAAAGCAAGAGCAAAAAAAGCATTAGAAACAGCAAAAGAAATATGGCTGACAGGCCAAGACACAGGAGCTTACGGACTTGACACAAAAACTTCACTACCTGAACTAATAAAAAAACTCCTCGAAATAAAAGGCGACTACAGAATAAGAATAGGCATGATGAATCCGCACCACTTAAAAAGAATCTACAAAGAATTAATACCGCTCTATTCAGACGAAAGAATATACAAATTCATACACTTGCCGGTACAATCCGGCTCTGACAGAATACTAATGCTAATGAGAAGAGGATACACATCAGGACAATACAAAGAACTCGTAGAAAAACTCAAAAAAGACTTGCCGGAAATAACAATCGCAACAGACATAATAGCAGGATTTCCCACAGAAACTGAAAAAGAATTCGAAGAAACCGTAGACCTAATAAAAGAAACAAAACCAGACATAACAAACATCTCAAAATTCGCGCCAAGACCCGGAACAATAGCAGCAAAAATGAAAAAAGTGCCAACAGAAGAAATAGCAAGAAGAACAAAAAGACTAACAACGATATGCAACGCAATAGCATACGCAAACAACAAAAGCATGGTAGGGAAAAAAGACAAAGCATACTTTACAGAAAAAGGAAAAAACAACACAATAACAGGAAGAATATCAAACTACAAAACAGTAGTGGTTGAAAAAGCAGAACTCGGAGAAACAAAAGAAGTGGAAATAACAGACGCACACCCGCATTGGCTCAAAGGAAAAATAATTGAAAAAGAAAAAACAAAAATAACACTAAATACCAAAGCAAAACAAAAACACAAAATAAGCCTAATGGCAAAAATAAGTTGAAAAACAAGCAGAAAAACAAAAACAGGATAGCGGAAAAAAACAAATAAAAAAATTCCCGTTTTGTTGTGTAATAATATACTACACTTATTTCCTCTTGCACTTACCAAACCATGCTTTGGTCAGATTCCAATCAAACAAAATCAAAAATCCTCTTCTGGTGCAAAAGCCCGTCAAGCACGAAACTCTTTTTCAAATAAACATTCAAAGGCAAAGAAAGCTTTTTACCCAAATAAGAAAGAACCAAATCAAGAGAAGAAAAAACCAAAGGATTCTTGCGCAAAGCATCGCGCACTATCTCGCGGCACTTCCAAACACCAACAGAAGGCAACTCGCTTTTTATTTCCCTAAAAATTACGACACAAGCCTGCTTCCTTTCCCTCGCCAAATACTCCGCAACCGCAAGCCTTGCGGCATAATAACCGCCAGCAGTATTTTCTGCATAAGAAGAGCGTCCATTAAAAAACTCATGATCAGCAACAACCACATTTTCTTTTGAAACAGAGTTTTGTAAAACCGGCAAATAAGCCTCAAAAAGCTCAAAAGACCAATTGAAAGGAGCCAAGACAACATAATAATAGTTGTCCAAATAATCAGAAGAAAAAACCAAAAAAGAATCAATACAAGCAAAACCTTTTATTTTATCTTCCACCAAGCTTTCTGAAAGCGAAGAATCAACAGCAGTTATAGCCCAACGAGTAGGCACAAAAGACCTTCGCTTCTTCACACCCAGCATTCCAGCACTAAAAACCTTTGCCAACTGACTCACTCCTACGCCTGAAAAAAAAAGATTAGACAAAGCCTCTTCAGCATTCAAATCAAAATCATAAAAAGCCTTCTCCACAAAACGATTAACCTTGACATTACCAACGACCTTAAAATACTCTAAGCTTGACTCCGGACCAACTGGAGCATGATAATCAGAAAAAAGCAAATCATTTTTTGGAAAAGGACCAAGCAAAGCCTCGACATCCACAGGCCTTGAAGCAAGCAAAGACTCCTGAATAGACAAGACATCATAAGAATGCTCAACAGCCTGATTTGCAACAACACTCATGGAGCCCCTTGCCAAAGACCGCCTGAAAGAAATTATTTGCTCCAAAGGCAAGCCAAACCACTTGTCAGAGTCGTCACTAAACCAAGGGTCAAAACCAGAAGAAACAGGCAACAAAGGGGAAAACTTTAGCTTAGGGTAAGACTTTGAAGAAACAAAAACACCCGGAGGAGCCTCAGCAAAAACAGAGCCCTTAGAAAAATCATTCAAAACAAAAGACTTTTTTTCAAAACCGGAAAAAGCCATAAAACAAACAGACAACAACAAATTTTAAACAAGAATCTAAGTTAATTGCCACTGAACTATCTGCTTTTCCTTTGTCAAGGGTGCCATGACAAGGCACTGATTTTGGGACTTCAAAAAAGGTTTTTAAAAAACTCTTTTCCGCGAAACAAAACTTTTTATTGGTTCTTTATACCAAATAACTACATGAAAAAAATAACATTAGAATTCCCAGACGGGACAACAAAAACATACGAAGGAAAAATAACGCCTGAAAAAATAGCGCAAAGCGTAAGCCAAAAACTGGCGAAAGAAGCCCTTTCTGCAAAAATCAACGGCAAAATAATCGAAATGAACCAAGAAATAAGCGAAAGCGGAAAAATAATAATACTTACTTGGGAAGACGAAGAAGGAAAAAAAAGCCTATGGCATACTGCATCCCACGTCCTCGCAGAAGCGGTCACAACTCTTTTTCCAGAAGCAAAGCCAACAATAGGGCCTCCAATAGAAGAAGGATTCTACTACGACTTTTACGCAGAAAAAAGCTTTACTCCTGAAGACCTAAAAGAAATAGAAAAAAAAATGAAAGAAATAATAAAAGAAAAAAGACAAATAGAAAGACAAGAAGTCACAAAAGAAGAAGCACTGCAAAAATTTTCAGACAACAAATTCAAACAAGAACTAATAAAAGAATTTTCAGAACAAGGAAAAAAAATAACAATATACAAACAAGGAAAATTCTACGACCTATGCAAAGGCGGACATGTTCCAAACACAGAAAAAATAAAAGCGCTAAAACTACTAAAAGTTTCAAGCTCATACTGGAAAGGAGACCAAACAAAAGAAAGCCTTCAAAGAATCTACGGCATAGCATTCCCAAAAGAAAGCATGCTGACAGACTACCTCAAAAACAAAGAAGAAGCGGAAAAAAGAAACCACACAAAGTTAGGAAGAGAACTAAAAATCTTCACCATGCACGAACAAGCACCAGGAACAGCATTTTTCCACAACAACGGGACAATAATATGGAACGAACTAGTAAGCTTTGCAAGGCAAGAACAAGCAAAAAGAGGATACATAGAAGTCATTACGCCAATAATACTCAAAAAAGAAATCTGGATAAAAAGCGGGCACTGGGACCACTACAAACAAAACATGTACTTCACAAAAATAGACGAAGAAGAATACGCAGTAAAGCCAATGAACTGCCCAGGACACACAATAATTTATAGCGCTGAAAGACACTCCTACAAAGACCAGCCAATAAGAATGTCAGAATTCGGAATGGTGCACAGACACGAATTAGCAGGAGTGCTCAACGGCCTGCTGAGAGTAAGAAAATTTACGCAAGACGATGCCCACATATTCTGCACGCCAGACCAAATAAAAAACGAAATAAAAAGCCTTTTGGAAATGATAGACTACTACTACAAAACCTTTGGCTTCGAATACAAAATAGAGTTATCAACAAAACCTGAAAACTCCATGGGAACAAAAGAAATTTGGGACAAGGCAGAACAAGCCCTGAAAGAATCCCTGCAAGAAACAGGAAAAAAATACAAAATAAACGAAGGAGACGGCGCATTCTACGGCCCAAAAATAGACTTCCACATAAAAGACGCGCTTGGAAGAAGCTGGCAATTAGGAACAATACAACTAGACTTCCAAATGCCAGAAAAGTTTGGACTTTACTACATAAACAAAGAAGACAAAGAAGAAAGACCGGTAATGATACACAGAGCAATATTCGGCTCAATAGAAAGATTCATAGGAATACTAATAGAACACTACGCAGGCAAATTCCCATCATGGCTTTCGCCTACTCAAGTCAAAGTAATATCAGTAAGCGAAAAACACTCAGAGTATGCAAAAAAAGTATGGGAAGAACTAAAACAAAACGGCATAAGGGCACAACTAGACTTAAGGCCCGAAACCGTAAACTACAAAGTCAGGGAAGCCCAAAGCCAAAAAATACCATACATAATAAATGTTGGAGAAAAAGAAGAAAAAAACAATACAATAGCAATAAGAGACAGAACAGGAAAAGTAGAATTCAACCAACAAACCCAAGATTTCATAAAAAAACTAAAAAAAGAAATAGAAGAAAGAAAATAAAAACCAAGAAAAGCCACAAAAAGAAACTAACTAATCAAAGATTAAGCAAAAACTAGCCCGAAAAAATACAAAAAAAACAAAAAGCCCCAAGGCATTTTTAGCAGAGTAATAACACAAAAAAAGACAAACAAAAAACTAGGCACAAATGTAAAAAAAATAAGCAACAAAAATAAGACTTAAAAACGCTTAAGGCCTTTGTTTGATTCAAAGCGCAAAAAAGCCCAAAACTAAAGGCCCGCAAACAACCAAATTTATAACCAAAACCAACCGGGAAAAAAATAAAAATAAGACCATGAAAAAAGAAATAAAAAAATAGAAAAAGCGAGCAAAAAAGCTCGCGAAAAAAAAACAACTCTAAGTCAATGAATAATAAGACTTGTTGGAACTAGGATTACCGCAATCACCTGGTTCTGAACAACAACCAACTTCTTTATTAGCATCAGCAATATCGCCAGTTATATTTCTTGCAATACATTTAGGATAACTACCGGAACATACCCAACAAGAATTTGTCTTATTGTTCCAAACATAGCCAGTATCGATAGAACCCTTAACTAAATCACCACAATTAGGAGTAGTATTAGCTTTTATTGCAAGTTCAGCACAAGTCACACCCATTGAAGTTGACCCTGACTGACCACCAGTAGTAGAGCCTGAACCAAGCAACAACACAATCACAACAGCCGCAACTACAACAGCACCTCCAATAAGCAACAAATACTCTAAAGCACCTTGACCTCTAAACCTATTCAACATCATTTCTCCTCCCTTTAGATAAAAAAACAAATTTATATTATAACAAATTTCTAATATTTAAACTTAACTTTTTAGGAGGCTTGCAGTGCTAACTTTTTTGGTTGGTTAATGAATAGTATATAAGCAGGCTTAAGCTTTAGAAAATATACATAAAAGGATATATAAAAATCAAAAAAACTCATGACAAAGCCTTAAGGCTGTTCACAAACAAAAAAATGCTTACGAGCCCAGAATAAGCCTTTGATCAGCAAATAAAGGCTTTTTGGCCTCAGGCTTGCCGAACCTGATTTATAGGCTATGCCCAAGGCTTAGACTTTGATTTTTTCTAATGAATGTGTTAGAAAGCCAAAGCATGGTTGAAAATTAGCGCAGAATAAAGTTCACACAAGCCGAAGCAAAAAAATCACAATAGAAACTTAAGGCGGTTAAGCGTTAGGTCTTTAAAATAAAGTCTTTTTCGGCTTGCGATTGCCAATCAGGCCCGTGAAATAGTATGCTTTGTGAACAAGGCAAGGGCAGAGGTTATTAGTCTTTTTTCAGGCAAAATCGATTTTGGTTTTTTAGCAGTTAAAGGTTTTAATTCTTGGGTTTTAAGTTTCCTGGATGCACTGGTTGTTTTTAAGCCTATTTTGTGGCGTTGAAGGATTTTAAAGAGTTTATTCCACGTTTTCTTCTATTTCAGCCGCTACTTGGTTTGCTATGAAGTTTTTTACGAAGTAGCCAACAGTCACGGCAGCTACCACGGCAAGACTTAGAACTAACAAGGTTTCGGTAGAGCCTTGGGCTTTCTCTTCTTTTAAAATCCTCATATCAAGCACCTTTTATGAACAAACCTGAAACTATTGCTGAAGCCAAATAAATTATGTAAGACAGCAATAAAAGGACGGGAAAATATATAATGGTTTTGGTCATTCTTCCGTCACGCATTACTGAAATCATGAGCCCTGAAAAAAAGGATAAAATAAGCAAGTAGCCTTCTATAGACATTTTTATAGTGTTTATGGATTCTACCGAGGCTTGTTTTGCTGCCTCGGTAGCTGCCTGGCCTGAAGATGTTATTAGCATGTTTGATATGGTTGTAACAAAGCCAAATATCATTGGTGCTATTATTCCCCCTGCGGCAACTATGAATATTACTTGCATAGTGGTTGATGCTTTTCTTTCCTTGCTTATCCTGTGAAGCTCTCTGACATCCTCTGCTATTTGTTCAAGGACATTGGACAAGCCTCCTCCTGCCTCTATTGAGTCTATTATTATAGTGACTGTTCTTTTAACTAGTTTTGAGTCGATGTTTTTTTGAAGAACCCTGAAAGAGCTTTGAAAGTTTTCGCCTTCTTCAAGTTTCCTCAGAACCTCGTTGAACTCTGTTTTCAAAGGCCCATAGTCTGAATTAGCGACTTCTTTTAACGCGAGCTCGTAAGTGCCGCCTGACTTTAAGACGTCTGCCATTTGCCTCAAGGCTTCTGGCAAAAGTTCTTCAATTTGGTTTATTCGCTCTTCGGCTTTCAGGAAAGGATAGCCTGCCATGAGGTCAACAATCAAAATAAAAGAAATCAAGCCCAAAGCAAAGGCTTGCTCAAGCCCGAAGTAATCAGTGACAAACCAGAGCAGAATGGAAATAACCAAGGCTGAAAAGAAAGAAAGCAAAAGCCAAAGCAAAGGATCAACCCTGAAATCAGCGGATTTCAAATAACGCGCGTACTTTACAAAAATCTTGGA
>JBBISX010000005.1:0-14359 GCA_037441005.1 Candidatus Iainarchaeum sp. | reverse complement strand
CTGTTAGTGATTGGACGGCTTTTTGAATGAATGTAGAAATTTTCAGGGAATATGACATAAGAGGGCTTGCTGAAAAAGAATTGGACAATAATACGGTAGAGCTTATAGGAAAAGCCTATGGGACAATAATAAGGAAAAACAATAGAAAGGAAGTTGTCATAGGCAGGGACAACAGGTCAAGCAGCCCGAGGATATATGAAACACTAACAAAAGCAATAACTACTACTGGCATAAATGTAATAGCAATAGGGGAAGTTACCACGCCGGAATTGTACTTCTCAGTACACTACTTGAAAAAAGACGGCGGAATAAATGTCACAGGCAGCCACAACCCGACAGAATACAACGGCTTTAAAATATTGGTTGGAAAAGAAGCTGTTTACGGCAAAAAAATCCAAGAAATAAAAAAGCTTGCTGAATCAAAAAAATTTGCAAAAGGCAACGGAAAAATAATTCAAATGGACATGAACAAAGATTACTTGAATGAAATAGTGAAAAGAGTAAAAGTAAAAAGAAAAATTAAAGTGGTGGTTGATGCAGGCAACGGAATGGCTTCAGAGCTTGCGCCGAAATTGCTTGAAATTCTTGGCTGCGAAACAACAGAGCTTTTTTGCGAAAAAATAGAAGGATGCCCTAACCACATACCAGATCCAAGCCAAGAAAAAAACTTAAAAGACCTGCAGAAAAAAGTCGTTGAAAAAAAAGCAGAGCTTGGAATAGCCTTTGACGGAGATGTTGACAGAATAGGCATAGTGGACGAAAAAGGCGGTTTTGTGTTTGGCGATAAGCTCTTGGGATTATTGGCAAAGCATGAATTGAAAAAAAGCCCACGGGGAAAAATAATAATGGAAGTGAAATGCTCTCAAGGACTTGAAGAATGGATTAAAATGCTCGGAGGCAAACCAATAATTTGGAAAACAGGGCACAGCTTAATCAAGGCAAAAATGAAAGAAGAAAAGGCAATATTGGCTGGAGAAATGTCAGGGCACATGTTTTTTTCAAACAATTGGTACGGTTTTGATGATGCGTTGTTGGCAGCAGCAAAAGTAATAGAAATAGTTTCAGAAACGGACAAAAAAGTCAGCGAATTGATTGCAGAACAACCAAATTACTATGCTTCTCCTGAATACAGAGTAGATTTTGAAGACAAAGAAAAGTTCAAGTTTGTCCAAAAAGCAAAAAAACACTTCGCAAAAAAATACAAAGTAATTGGAATAGACGGAGCAAGGGTAGTCTTTAAAAACGGCTGGGCTCTTGTAAGAGCATCTAACACGCAACCTAAAATAATAATAAGAATGGAGGGCAAAACCGAAAAAGACCTTGAAGAAATCAAAAAACAATTTATAGAAGAATTAAGCAAAATAAAAAATGAAGAAATAAAACTTACTGAGTAGCGCCTGACCAAAAAAATCCTAAAAAAACCAACAAAAAAATCAAAAAACCAAGAAAAAAAAAGAACCACGAAGACCAAAAAAGAGCAGAAAAGACAAAAAAACGCCTAAAAAACCAACAAAAACAAAAAAAAGAAAAAAACGACCAAAAAAGACACGACTAAAAAAAGCAAAAGCAAGACTCACAAAAAAAAACTAATAAAAAAACAAAAAAAAACCCTACAAGACCTACAAAACAAACACAAAAAAACAAAACCTACAAAAAAAGGCCAAAAGGCAAAAAAAATATGACAAAGATTTAAGACGGATTAAAACAATCAAGCCTTACAAATAAAAAATCAATGACAAAAGAAGTAAATCTTAGGCTTTTTTTGATTTTTGATTACTCCATAACTTGAAAACAAGTGCCCAAACAAGGTCTTTGAAACTGTTTTTAAATTGAAAAAACAGGAATATATTGATAAAAATGAAAAAAGGAACCAAAAAAATTGCGATTTTTTTAGTGTTGTTTTTTGCAACATTTGCATACTCTGCCGAGGTTTTTTGGCTGAGGGGCACTGACGAAATGATTGGCTTGGAAAACAAAAAAGAATATGCTTTGCTGGAAATAAAGCCAAACGAAAATTCCACGGAAACGGAAATAAAGTTTATATCAGAAGGAAAAGAAGCAGAAATAGCTGCTTTTTACAGAAAACCGTTGAAAAAAGACATTACTATTTCAGGGCCTGCAACCCTTTGGATATCAAAAGTCAAAACAGGCGGCAAACCGAAAATAAAGTTTGGCATAATAGATTACAACACTGAGAACGGAAGAGAAACAATAGTGGCTGAATCAGAATGGAAAGAAGTACAAGACAAACTGCCTTTTGAAAGCACCGTAAACTTTGAACCATATAATTTGAAAGGAGAAAACATGCTAAAGCTTGTCATACATGCACAAGCACAAAAAGGAGAAGAAATAATTCTGGCCCTTGACAAACGAGGAGAAGAAAACATTACATGGATTTCAAGAAATGACACTGAAATAAGCCTTGAAAAAATAGAAGGAACTGGAGCATTGCTTATAAATGCTGAAGGGTTGCCTGAAATAAAATGCAAAAGTTCCTACGAGTGTAGTGACGGAAACGTAATGACTGTTGATATTTGCTATTTTCCAGGCACTTATTCTTCATATTGCGGCAACGAATATGGGGAATGTAAAGTAAATTGCTACCAAGATGAAGACTGCAAAGAATTCGAAAACGGAGTGTGCGAAAGTGCAGGGACTTGCACCAGCAGGTGTGTTTATGGGTATAATGAAAAAAGCATAGCAATAAAAATAATCCAACCAGACAAAGAAGAATACAAGAAAGGCTCGTTTGTCAAAGTTGCGGCAAAACTCACGGACTTCAAGGGAGAAAAAGTTTTAGGCGCAAGCATGGTTGCGGAAACAGACAAAGGCATAGTAGTGCAAATGCGCGAAGTTGAACCCGGGCTTTTTGAGAGTTTTTTTCAAATACCAAACAGGATACAAACAGGAAACATGAAAATAACATTCAAGGCTACAAAAGAAGAACTTTTTGGAATAGAACAGGCAACAATAAAAGTAATGCCGCCTAAAATAAGCATTTATTTTGAGGCAAACAGGAAAAGAGATATAGGAAATGCAACATTGATAATAACAAAATCAAAAGACTATTTTGAAATCGGGGAAAAGATAGAGCTTATAGCAAAAGCATTCTATGAAAACGGCGAACCTATAATAACAGACTCTGCATACGCAACCATACAAGGACAAATAGTAAAGCTTTTTCCGAAAGAAAGAGGGGTTTACTCTGCTGAATACACGCTTTATGAAACACAAGAAAATGAACTGACGATAAAAGTAAGCATAGATGATGGCTTCAACAACATTGCAGAGCAAGAAAGCAAAATAATGCTCTCAAAAAACTCTTTCTTGAACTTTATTATAGAAAACTCTACTGGAATAGTAATTTTGATTTTTGTGTTTTCAATAGCCATAATAATAATAGGTAAAATAACCAACAAAGCTAAAGAAGCTGCGTTATTAATTAAAAAAGAAAAAGACCTTATTGAAAAAATAAAAGAACTACAAACGAAATATTATGTTAAAAGAATTATTGACAAAAAAACCTACGAAAAAGAAATGGGTTTTTTGGAACCGCAATTAAACGAAACAAGAGAAAAATTGAAAAAAACAAAGAATATGCTAAGAATACTTGAATAGTATAAGGGGTCATCTACTAAAGACCTTGTTGATTGTGACTTTTTCTTTGGTTAATGTCTAGCAATATAAAAAACCGAGAAAAAGCCTAAAGCTTAGGATTCTGAAAAACGCCAAGACAAAGATTAAGGTTTAAAAAAAAACTTGTCAAATTGATTAATGGACATGTACTCAGTTGGTTAAAGCCAAGGCCAAAAAACCAGAACGAATGCTTAAGAAAATTTTTGCTTTCAGAAATATAAAAACCAAAAAGTTAAGTCTTCAAAAGCACAAAATTCACGACAAAAAAAGCAGGCGAAAAACACGAAAAAAACATTACCAAAAAACAAAACTAAAAAAACAGCAAAAAATAAAAAAACCACAACAAATAACCAATATCTGCAAACGTATAAAAGCTCTCAATTCTTCAACTTTCAAAAAATCACGGCAAAGACTCATAACTTAAAACCACTCAAAGACCTTTAGTCTTCAGCCTTCAAAAAACATTAGTTTTCCAATAGCCAAGCCCTTCGCCTTTCAAGCTTGATTTTTTACAGAATTGAATACGCTTATCAAACAACTAAAATTAAAACTAGTGTTAAATAAAGACCTTTAATGTCTTAACTGCAGAGATAATTCATAACCAGAGTCTCTTAGACTCAATCAGCACATTTTTTATTTGAGAGAAAGAAAAATAAAGAGGAAAGCTTTTGTTATTGTTGAGAAAATGGAAGAAAAACAAAAAGAAGAAAAAGGAATAATAGGGGCTATAGACAATATTATCTCAGGTGAAGCCCAAAGCAAAACTGAAAAAAAAATAGAAGACTTCATACCAAAACTGAAAAAAGGAGGAAAAGAAAAATCCAAAGAGATTATACCTGACTCTCCCTTGGACTCAAAAAAAGAAGAAAAAAAAACAGGGAAGTCTTTTCTGATATTTCTTGGAAGCCAAGACTATCAAAAATCACTAAGTTGGGTATTAAAAGGAATAGAAAAAAAATACGAAAAAATAATTTATGTGACGCTTACAGCCCCGAAAAACAGCGTTTTGACAAAACTTAAAGATGCTGGCATTGAAACAAAAAAGTTCTTTTTCGTTGACGGGGTCTCCCTCACTACTGAAAGAAAAGAAAAAACAGAAGAAGAAAACTGCATTTATATAAGCTCCCCGGAAGCATTGGTAGAACTTAGCCTAACTATAAGCGACCTCGCCGCTTCTTTTGAAAAAATTGAAAATAAAACTATTGTATTTGATTCAGTTTCAACAATAATAGAAAACACCAGCGAAACAAGCGCTACAAAATTTGTGAATTCTGTAGCAAACAAAACAAAAATGAAAGGAATTGACACTTATTTTTTTGCCCTCAAAGAAGACTTTGAAAAAAAAGCGATGAAAGAAATAGGATTGCTAATGGACGAAACAACTACTTATGAAGACAAAAACGAAGGAAACCAATTAAGCAAACAGGTTTTTGTGCCAAGCCTGGGAGAAATGATGAACGAAGTACAGACAATGCAAAGAGAAATCAGTACAAACTTTTATGAAAGAGGTTTGAAAAACAAGATGGAGGAAATAAAAGAAAGGTTAGAGATTCTTGAGGAAATAAATGACAAAATAAGGAAACTGGAGTTTGCAAATGAAAAAGAAAAAGAAAAGTACGAGAACATTTACGAAACAATCAAAGAAATAAAAGCAAAATTAACAAAAGCAGAAAAAATAAACACGCTTGAGGAAAAAATAATAGAGTTATACAGAAAAATAGAAGAACACGACGAAAAAACTCAGTTAGGAGAAGAACTCAGAAAGTCGATAGAAACGCAAAAAAACAACGAACTGAAAGGAGCGATAGAAGAAATAAAAAGAAGGCTTAAAGCCCTGGAAGGCTTTGAGTCTTTGGAAGAAGAAGTCAAAGCATTAAAAAGCAGATTAGAAAAAGCACAAGAGGAAATAGAAAAGGGCTTAAATGAAAAAAACTTGTTTGATTCTGAAAAAATAAAAGACCTTGAAAACGAAATAAAAGAAATAGCAAAAAAAATTGACGAAGAAAGAAAATCACAAAACCAAGACTTTCAGACAGAAGATTTTAGCAAGCAACTTGAAGAAATAAAAGCAAAAATAGAAAAACAATCGGAAAATTATGAAGAGCTCATAAAGGATGCTGAAACTCAAACCAAGGCAATTGGTTTTTTTGTAAGTGACGCAAAGGAAAAGCTGGCGAGCTTTGAAAAAGTGGCGGAAATAGAAAAAAACTTGAAGTCTTTAGAAACAAAAGTAGAACAAGAAATGGCAAAGATAGAACAATACAGAGAAAATATAGGAGATGTACAAGAAAAACTGAATGGGTTTGAAAAGCTTTACCAAGAAATAGACAAGGTTAGGGAAAAAATAGATGTAACACAACAAGAAGTGTCAAAATTCTTGAAGTTCCCTGAACAACTTTCTGAAATGGAAGTTCAAACAGAAAGCAAAATAAAAGAAATGATTGAAAGCATGAAATACAAGGAAAGCATTGAAGAATTTGAAAAACAAATTTCCAAATTAATACAAAAAGAACAAACAGAAAAAGAAAAAATAGAAACAAACCTCAACAACATAAACAAAAACATAGAAAACAAACTAAACGAACTAATAGAAAAAGAAAAACAAAAAGAACAAACAGAAAAAGAAAAAATAGAAACAAGCATTAAAATAATGAATAAAATATCCGAGCTTGAAAAAAGCCTCTCAAAGCTTGAGAAAAGGCTTGAAATCTCAGAATTAGAGAGAATGCTTTTGGAAAGCGATTCTGAATTAAAAGAGCTTGAAAGAGAAAAAACAATGGCACAGGAATCTTTGAAAAGGCTCTCTGACCCTGGCTATAGTTCGGAAAAAGAGGCAGAACTTAAAGCTACGCTTGAAAAAATCCAAGACGCTGAATCGGTAATAATGAAAAAAATGAAAGAAACAAATTCAAGGATGGAAAAATTGAAAGAAAACTGATTAATGTTCATAATTTCATAATAGTCTGCTCAATAAAAGCCTAAAGGCACAATGCCCTTGTGTAATTGCTATAAAGCCAGTGAAAGGACAGGGCTAAAAGCGCTAAGCTTTTTGGCGTATTGAAATATGAAAAAGTTGAGGTTATCCTATTTTTAATATTTTTTTATTATTAATAGTAGAATTCTTCAAAAGGAAACACTTCAAAGCCTTTGCTGGTTATTCTAAAAGGCACTAATTTTTTTACATGCGACGTGCTTCTCATTTTTATTATTTCCAAGCCTGTTTCGCGCCTGTTTTTGGTTTTTACACTGTACAGCCTTATTATTCCATCTGCTAAAATCATCGGCAGGTCTTTTTTTGATTGGGCTTCATCAACTATTATGCTTACTGCTTCTGTGGATTTAAGGTATTGGAAAAGAGATTTTACATAAGTATTAAACCCCTGTACATCATGCTTCAACAGGACTTTTAAGGCAGAGAGGTTATCCACTACTATTCTTTGCGGTGTGAATGGTAGTTTGTCTTGAAAAGGCAACTTGACTTGCTCTTGGTCTATCATTAAAGAGCCTTGCTCTGACTCTGCTTTTGCTTCTACTGCCCTTATGATATAATCAGTATCTAAACTAAAGACTGCGAAAAAACCTTGCTTTTCTAGTTCATCAAGGTCCCAATAAAAATTTTCGGAAAATTTTTCCTTGAGCCTTGAAGGCTTTTCGTCTATTGTAAAAAAAATACCTTTTTGTTCTTTTATTTTTGCGCCTTTGTAAAGGAATTCCATGCAAAAAGTTGTTTTGCCGGTGCCGGCCGAGCCTGAAAGCAATATTACATCGCCTTTTTTTACTCCGCCCTTGTCCAAAAGCCTGTCGAAGTCTCCTACAAGAAATGGAACTAAAGAATCAGTGTCTTTTGAAGAAATTTTTGCAAAAGGGGTTGATAAATCGTAAGATTCTTGTGTTGTTTTTGGCTGTTCTGATTGTTCTGGCTTTTTTGGTTCCTTTGCTTCTTGAACTATTGACTTGGCTTCTTCTTCTGAGATTCCTAAGTCAACCATGCTTTGCAATGCGTCTTTTTCGCTTGTTCCTATTGCTAACAGCCTTCTGGTGGCATCAACTAGCCTTTTCCTGTTTTCTGCCATGTTTAACTATATTTATTACCTGTTTAAATGCTTTCTGTGTATTATGAAAATTATGAAAGAAGAAAAAAACAAAAACGAAAAAATACAATTTGAGAGGGTAAAGACAGGAGTGCCTGGCCTTGATGACATGATGAATGGCGGCATACCTAAAGGAAACCTGGTAGTGTTAAGCGGGGACCCTGGAAGCGGAAAAACAGTAATGTGTTGGCAGTACATATATTACGGAGCAACACAATACAATGAAAAAAGCGTTTATGTTTCGCTTGAGGAAACAGAGCAGGCAATATATGAAGGGGCGTTAGAGTTTGGCTGGGACTTAAAAAAGCTCGTCAAGGAAGGAAAATTAACGATAGTTACTTTGGAATTGTACGACTTTGAAAGGCTCAAAGCGGCTATTGAAGACAATGTCAAGGCAATAGGAGCAAAAAGGGTAGTGATAGACCCAGGAGTAATATTCAGGCTTTTCTTTGACAGAGAATTGGACGCAAGAAAAAGAATAGTTTCTCTTGGAAAAATGCTCAAGACGATAGGAGTCACTACAATCATAACAAACGAACTGAGCCTGGAAAAAATGAACTCGCTTTATGGCCTTGAAGAGTACGTTGCTGACGGAGTGATATTGCTTTACCATACCAAAATAAAGAACAGGTTCGTAAGAAGCATAGCCATACTCAAAATGAGAAATACGGAAATTACTGAGACATTAAAGCCTGTCAAAATAACTGACGAAGGCATAAAGGTTTTGTCAAAATCAGAGCTCTTTGAAGAAGTGGATTGATATGGAAGTTTGGAAAGATGAAAAAATAATAAAGGCTTTGAACAAGGAAAGTTTTGCAGAACAAAGAGCAAAAGAAATTATAGCAAAACATAAAGGGGTTATTTCTTTGATAATCCTTTCAAAGCCTGAAAACTATCTTACGGTAAAAAACTTCTTCGTAAGGCACCTGCTTGAAAAATACAAAGTTATATTAGTCAGTCTTAATTCTACTTATAAAAGTCTTGTTGAAGAAGCAGAATTAAACGAAAAAGATTCACAAAAACCTAAGTACATAGACATGTTTTCGCAAAACAAACGTATTGAAAATAACCATGTTTGCCTTGGCTCAAACACCGCTTTATCTGAATGTAATGACTACATAGACAAGTTCATCGAAAAAGAAGAAAATAACTGCGTACTATTTGATTCGCTTACTGCGCTTCTGTTATACAATGAAGAGAAATCTGTAAAAAAATTTTTACACTACCTTAGCCAAAAACTCTTAGAAAAAAAAGTTTCTTTGGTAATACTTGGCGTGCAGGAAACAGAAACTGAAAACGTTTGCAAGACTATAAGTCAATTCATAAAAAATGTTGAAAATATTTAGCGCACTGGAAATAATCCTTTGGGGGTTATTAAAAAGGATACAGTGCAAACTTAGATTAATGGACTACCTGGAAAAAATAGCAGAGCTTGCGGAAAAAATAAAGAAAAGGGAAGATTTTGTGGTTGTTCACCACTATGATGCAGACGGGTGTTCTTCTGGCGCAATAGTATATCTTGCATTAAAGAGACTTGGCAAAAAAGTGGCAAAAAAATGGGTAAAACAACTCTACCAAGACACGATAAAAGACATAAAAGCCCTTGGTAAAAACTTTATTTTTGTAGACTTTGGATCAGGGCAATTGGAATTTTTGCAAAAAGAATTCGGAAAAAACTTTTTTGTCCTTGACCATCATGAAAAAACAGAATTTGAACACGAAAACCACTTCAGCCCTTTCAACTTCAACATAAACGGCGGGTATGAAATAAGCGCTTCGGGAATAAGTTACCTGTTAGCAAAACAACTTGATAACAAAAATATTGATTTATGCAACCTGGCAATAGTAGGCGCTGTTGGAGATATACAAGACTATCAGGGAAAACTAATAGGTTTGAATGCGAAAATAGTGGAAGAAGGAGTAAAAGAAGGAATAATAAAAGTGGAAAACGACATAAGGCTTTATGGCAGAGTCTCAAGGCCATTGGAGCAGTTTTTAGCTTACTCTACTTCTCCAATCATTCCTGAGCTTACAGGAAGAGAAGAAAACTGCTTCGCTTTCCTTAAAGACATAGGGTTGGAATTAAAAGAAGGAGAAAAATGGAGAAACTATTCTGACTTAAGCCTTGAAGAAAAGAAAAAACTTGCCACTGCCTTGGTCTTGCACATGACAAAGCACAACGTGCCAGAATGGAAAATAACAGAGCTTTTTGGCGAAGTTTATGTTTTCCATAAAGAAGACCCTAAAAGCCCGCTAAGCGAAGCAAAAGAATATGCAACGCTGTGCAATGCCTGCGGAAGACACGGAAAAGCAGACATAGCAATAGAGGTTTGTGCAGGGGACAGAGGGGAATACTATGAACAGGCCCTTTATCTCATGGCACAGCACAGGAGAGAACTCAGGGAAGGAATAGAGTTAGTTACTCAAAAAGGCATATCTGAAGAAAAAGAATTCTACTACTTTGACGCTGGAAATAAAATACAGGAATCTATAATAGGCATAGTAGCAGGAATGCTTTACAGCTCCGACTTGATAGAGACAAACAAGCCGATAATAGCAATAGCACACAACAATGACGGAACGATAAAAATCAGCGGCAGAGCCACGAAAGAGCTTGTAATGAAGGGAATTAACTTGGGAAAAGCCTTTAGAAAAGTTTGCAAAGAACTCGGGAAAGGCGCTGAAGGCGGAGGCCATGCAATAGCAGCAGGAATGAAAATACAAGAATCGCAACTAAACCAAGTTTTTGAAAACATAAACAAAGCAATGGAAGAACAAACAAGATTGAAGGCGAAAACTGGTTAATCGTATTAATAACTAAAATGTTATACTAAATGCAATTTGCTGATTGGCATTAAAACTTAAAAGTCTTAAAAGGGACTATCAAACGAATGCAAATGCTCTGAACAATAAAAAATAGTTAGCTTCCTATTTACCAGAACCGAACTTAAATACAAAAATTATTTAATTATTATTTTATTTCTGTTACTAATGCATAAAAACAAAAGAAGAAAACCACAAAGGCCACCAGTAAGACCAATACAACCAAATTTGCTTTTTTTAGAGCGTTTTAAACTAGCTGTTTTAGAACATGCAAAAAAAGTACAAAGAAAATACACTTCTTTGGAAAGTGCATATCAAAGAATTATTCAAATTTTGAATGATGCAAAAGGGCTTGAAAAACTATCAAAGACGAGAAATTTTACTTTACTACAAATACCTCAAATTGTTTCAAACAAAAAAGAGGAAATAGAAAGCGTAATGAGAAGAAAATGGTATCATTACATTAACCTAAATCCTAAAATAAGAAAATATCTTTTAGGAAATGGCCAGTTGTTAGAGTTTGAAGAAAATGGGCAAATGATTTTTCCTTATAATCAAAAACTTTTTTTAGATTTTAGAAATAAATACAGAAAACTGAGTTTTAAAGAAGCTAAGGATAAGTTTAACCAAATTTTAAAACAGGGTCCTGATAAAATATTTCAAGAAGTTAATGCTTTAACAACACCTTTGAATCAAATAAACACTTTTGCCCAAAACAAGGCAATAAAATTGTATCATGGCTCTGGCGGAGCTATTGAAGTGATTGCAATGTATGAAGTTGCTTTGAATCACATTACAAAAAAAAAGCAAATTTAGTTGTTTTCTCGTTGCCGTTACTCTAAACTTTTTTCAAAGCAAGTCTTATACTGTCTGCTTTTTTTAAGTCCACGACCTTGTTTACTTTTACCCATTTTTGGCCATCAATTACCAAAACTGCTTTCAATTTTTGAAAATCTGTTATAATTACGTGGTCGTTTATGATAAGAGGGCTAGTAGACGGCTCAACCGGGTTTATCGGCACTATTGCAAATACTTTTGCGTTCCCTTTTATTATCGGGCCGCCGGCAGATAAAGCGTGCGCGGTGCTTCCTGTGGGCGTTGAGATTATCAAGCCGTCTCCTGCCTCCAGCCTTTTTTCTTTTCCTATTTTTATTGAATAGCGCATAATTCTGCCTGGTTTTTCTGGCACTACTAAGACTTCGTTAAGTGCCTTTCCTATTTTTTTTCTGTCGACTTTTGCCATTATTCTTGTCCTCTCTTCAAACATTATTTTTCCATTTATTAGGTCGTTTAGGGCTTCAATGCCTTGGTTTTTTTTGTATGCTTGAAGGAAGCCTTTGCTTCCATGGTTTATTCCTATTACCGCCATTGGCTTTTTTGTTCTTTGGTAAATAGCCAAAATAGTTCCGTCTCCGCCGAAAGAAAACACGAATGAAGACTTAAAGGAGCATATTTTTTTTGAATATTTACAGGCAAAAAAAGCAGAGTCTACTTCTGGGAATATTTTTCTTATTTCAAGCTCTTTTATAAGCGCTTTCGCTTCTGTTATTGCTTCTGGCTTTTCTTTTCTGCCTGTTATTCCCAAGTATTTTAGTTCCATGTTAAAATAGAGATAGCCAAAAAAAATAAAACATTAAGACTCAAAAAAGGCATGGTAGTTAAAAAACAACAAAAACAAAAAAAGGACCAAAATAGCCAGAAAAAACAAACAACGCCTAAACAAAATACGAAAACAAAAAACCAACATAGAAGATACAAAGACCGAAAAAAAGCTAACGAAAAAAAACACCAAAAGACCAAACAAAAAAGAAGACAACAACATCCCAAAAAAAGACCAAAAAAAACAAAAACACGGCTGAAGACCAACAAAAAACCTACAAAAAAGACCAAAAGGCAAAAAAACACGAACAAAAAAAAACAACAACAAAAAAACAAAGCCTAAACAAAAAACAACCAGACAAGACAAAAAAAAAAGAAAAACAACAAAAAAAACCTACAAAAAAAACGATCCGACAAAGACCAAAAGAACTCAACAAAACAAAAAAACAAAACATGGCTGAAAGGCCAAAAAAGAACCAAAGAACAAAAAAAACGACCAAAAGCCCGACAAAAAAACATAAGTAAATGTAAAATAAGTCAAGTTGGTTGAAAAGCCTATGACCGTCTGGAACAAAAACCTATAAGCAACAAAAAGCCTGAAAGCCCAAAAATTCAACCCAGCTCAACAATAAAAACCGTTCTTTTAATATTTTCATAGTAATTTTTCATGTGTGGCTTTTGCAGGAGGCTTGTGCATGGCAAAATACGTTTACATGTTTGATGAATTCAAAAATCCTAATACTGAACAGGCTCAATTCGTGCTTGGTAATAAAGGTGCTCAGTTGGCTGAAATGACAAGGGCTGGCTTGAGGGTCCCTTATGGTTTTACGATAACTACTGATGCTTGCAGGGAATTCTATAGGCTCAATAAGAAATGGCCTAAGGGGCTTGAAGATGAAGTAAAAAAGGCAATGAAGAAGCTTGAGAAAAAAACAGGAAAAAAGTTCGGGGATGAAAAGAACCCTCTTTTTGTTTCCGTAAGATCTGGTTCTTACGTTTCTATGCCTGGCATGATGGACACTGTGCTTAACCTTGGAATGAATGACAAAACTTGCGAGGCATTTGCAAAGCTCACTAAAAACCAGAGAGCTGCTTATGACTCTTACAGGCGATTCATAAACATGTTTGGGGACGTGGTAATGGGAATCCCTCATTCAAAGTTCGAAGAAAAGCTCAGTGAAATAAAGGAAAAAGAGGGAGTAAGGTTTGACACTGAGTTGAATGTGGAATCTTTGAAAAAGGTTGTTGAGGAATACAAGGCAATAGTTAAAAAGGAAAAAGGCTTTTCTTTCCCGCAAGACTCCTTGGCTCAACTCAAGATGGGAATAAACGCGGTTTTTGACTCGTGGAATTCGAACAGGGCAATTGCGTACAGAAAAATAAATAACCTTAGGAATGATGCTGGCACTGCGGTTAATGTACAGGAAATGGTTTTTGGAAACATGGGTGATGACTCTGGCACTGGAGTTGCTTTCACGCGAAATCCTGCGACTGGAGAAAAGGAGTATTATGGCGAGTTTTTGGTGAATGCGCAAGGTGAAGATGTTGTTGCTGGCATAAGGACGCCAAAGCCTATAGAAGAAATGAAAAATACGCACCCTAAAATCTATACGGAATTATCAAAAATATTTGATAAGTTGGACAAACATTACAAGGATATGCAGGACTTTGAATTTACTTTTGAAAAAGGAAAATTGTATCTTTTGCAAACTAGGTCCGGAAAAAGAACTGCTCACGCAGCAGTAAAAATAGCTGTTGACATGGCAAAAGAAGGGCTTATTACGAAAGAAGAAGCAGTGATGAGAGTCAAGCCTGAACAATTGGATCAATTGCTGCACAAACAAATAGACCAAAACACAAAAAACAACGCAAAGATGATAGCGAAAGGCATAGCGGCTTCTCCGGGAGCGGCTGTTGGTAAAGCGGTTTTTAGCGCTGAAAGGGCCGTGGAATTGACAATCCTTGGAGAAAAAGTAATATTGGTTAGGACTGAAACGAGCCCGGAGGACATTGAAGGAATGCATTCTGCAAAAGGAATTCTTACTTCAAGAGGCGGAAAAACGAGCCATGCGGCGGTTGTTGCCAGAGGCATGGGAAAGCCGTGTGTGGCTGGTTGTGAAGAAATAACGGTCAATGAACAAGAGAAAAAATTCAAGTCAAAGTCTGGAATTGAAATAAGCGAAGGTGAATACCTGACAATAGATGGAAGC
>JBBISX010000004.1:252-15385 GCA_037441005.1 Candidatus Iainarchaeum sp. | reverse complement strand
TCTAAAAACTTCTCCAAGCCATACAAAATCTTTCTCTGCCAACCCTTAGCCGAACTTTTCTTAGGACAATAAAAAAAACCATTTTCATACTTGAAACCCAATGCATTCAAATCAAGATTCGCGCCAGTAATGTAATCTGTCAACTCCACCCTGGCGCTTTTCGAAAGGCCCCTTATTTTTTCAGACCTGACATGAACATGAAAACCCTTGTGCCCAGAATAATTTATCACCAAGCCCTCACTAAAGCCAAAATCGTTTGAAAGCAAATCCAACAACTTCAAAGTCTCCTTTTTCACTTCGCCAAGGCAATCATTGCAAACCCACTCATTAGTCAAAGTCCCAGAACCGCACTCGGGACAATCCTTAAGCAAACCCCTGTCACTAGCCTTACAATTAGGGCACTCCCAAGAGTCATGAGACTGCTTGCAATCAGTCTTAATATCATCAGCATCAAACTCAAACACCAAGTCAGAACCAAGCAACTTCTTTGCATCCATAGGCCTTGCGGCAGGCATTTCGTACAAAGCAGCAGAATAAGACACGTAAAAAGGGGCTTTTTGCCTTAAGAAAAAATTAAACTCCTCGACACTCATGAAAGATAAATGCCTTGCAGTGATTTTCTTACCAAACTCGCCAACACCAAACTCTCTTTTAGCTATTTCAGGAACAGAATCAACAAAACACGAAGCATAATACCCTGATATCATTTTTTGCAAAAATTCAACCTGCATGAATAATAAGTTCATCCAAAGCGTTTTTTAAAAGGCGTTTCAAATGCCAAAAGAAATGCCGCTTTATAATTCTTTTTTTAAATTATTGCTTATTTCTTTTGTTCATGAAGCTTGTTTTTGAAGACGCAACAATATTCAAAAGGTTCGTAGAAGGCATAGCAGTCCTCGTGGATGAAGCTGAATTCGTTATAACACAAAAAGACATGACACTAAAAGCAACAGACCCTTCCCAAGTTTCGCTAGTTGATTTTACCTTACCGGCAGAAGCCTTCAAAGTCTTTGAAGTCCCTCAACCATTAAAAATAGGAATAGACCTCAACTACTTGAACCAAATTTTTTCAAGAGCAAAACCAAACGACAAAGTAGAATTAGCCATGGCAAACGAATCAAACCTGTCAGTAGTATTTTCAGGAACGGCAAAAAGAACCTTTGCAGTGCCATTACTGGACCTATCCACAAGTGAAATACCAATACCAAAAATAGAGTTTGACGCAGAACTCCAAATAAAATCAGGGCTTATCCAAGACTGCCTAAAAGACATTGCATTAGTATCAACCCACGTAGTGCTTTCAGTAGTAAACGATACGCTTATTGTCAAAGCAAGCTCAAGCAAAGGAAACGTAGAAAACTCTTATTCACTGGCAGAAAAGAGCATTATATCACTTTCAGCAAAAAGCGACTGCAAAGCAATGTTTCCGCTGGATTACCTTGCAAACTTTTTCAAAGCCGCATCAACAGAAACCCCAGCCACAATAAAACTCAAGACAGACGCGCCTGTAGAAGTCGCATACTCTTTCGGCGGAGCAACACTCAGATACTTCCTAGCTCCGCGCATAGAAGACTCACAATAAGGAAAAAAGGCAAAAAGAAAAAAAAACATTACAAAAAACACGGCAAAAAAAGCCACGGACAAAACAAAGCTAATTCCCAAAAAAATTAAAACTAACAGAAAACGAAATTTTCACGAACACTAAAGCTCTAATTGAACTTTTTTGCCAAAATAAAGAAAACGAATGACAATACACAAAGCTTAACAGCTCAGAAAAAAAGCCTTACCAAAGAAAAAAAACCGTCAAAAACAACGAGCTTCAAATGCCCCAAAAAAGGAACATGAAAAAAATAAACACCCTTGATGCTGGAACTCTTCACAAGATAAGGAGAAATGCAATTCCTTGAAAGCAACGAATTCAAAGGGCAATCCTGGTCAAGAAAAAGATTATTATCACCCAAAGTCAAAAAAAACACGCCATCAGGAGCAACAACTTTCAACACAGCCCTATGAATTATGTCCTCGCCAAAATTGTCAGAACGATAAACAACAACAGGGCCAGAGCTGTCAACAGGATAAAAATCGCCTTTCACCTCAACACCAATCACGCGTTTTTTGCCAGAAGAATCAAAAACAGGCCTTGCAAAAGACCTCAAAGGAACATCAGAAACAGGAAAATCAACACTTATTTCAGAAACGTTAGTGCCTGAAAAGCCGCGCAAAAAAACGAGGTCGCCACGATAAAGAAAAGGCTCCATCGAACCAGAATAAACAATTACTATAGGAGAAGGAGAGCCAAGCAAAAAAGCCAACACGTAATTATAAATCACGAAAGCAAAAACAAAAGCAGACAACAAATAAACTACAAACTCTATTCTCTTATCACCATTTGGATTAATGCGAGGCAACAAAAAAACATCAACGTAAGTAAAAGGGTCAAACCACTTGAGCTTTTCCTTCAAAGATCCCAAAAAACCAAAAAACTTGCTCTGCGCTTCCTTATCAGCAACAGAACCTTTTGACTTCAAAGACTTGAGCTTGCCCATCAAAAAAACCATTACTTGAAAGCTTTTTTGAGCTTTGCGGAAAACTCCTCAAAATCGTCTTCAACAGACTTAACTGCTTCCTCCAAAGCTTTCTTCGCAGACTTTGACTTTGTCTTCAATATAAACTTACAAAAATAGTCATTAGGATGATCCAAAGAATAAGAAACAAAAACAACATCCTTGTCCAATAAAAGCCTTGACTTGAGCAAAGCCGGAAAAGAATGGCGTTCGCCTTCTATTTTCAACTCCAAAAGATTTTTTTCGTCCTTTAAAACAACCACTTTCAAAGAAATCACCTCAAAACATACTCTGAAGAAATTTTCCTCTGCTCAACAGAACCAGTAACCGGGTCTCTTAAAACACCATTAATCAAATGCAAAGGCTTTCTTGAAACAATCCCAAAAGCCTTTATAACACCACAATCTTGGTCCTTCGTATCCAGCTCAATGCCATAAGTAGTAACATTCACCACTTTAGCCTTTACAATATCACCTATCCTAAACATGTCCTCAGTATTCCTTACAAAAGAATCGGAAATATTGAAGACAGCAATAGAACCATTGCTATCATTGACCACAAAGCCCTTTTCCAGAACACTCAATATCTGAACCAAAACATTAGTAGGCTTGACACTTGAAACAACACAAATGACATGACAGCCCTTTCTCAAAATACTGACGCCTTCGCTTTTAGAAACGACTTTTACCTCGTGATTGGCGTTATCAAACTCTACAAAACCGCAAGACTCGGCAACGATATTGCCGTTGTCATCGCTAAAAGAATTACTTCCTGCCAAAAACTCCTCTTCACTGCCCAAAACAACACCAGGATAAACAAATTCACTTTTAGACATACAAAATTACCCTAAAAAAAACTACCTTAGAAACCATTATAAATGGCTATTCTTCTAAAGCTCTAAATGGTCCTAGAAAGCCTTGCAACAGAAGAAACAAAAGAAAGCCCAGCGTACCTCATAATAGTGTCATGCGCCATAACAATAGCAGGCGTAATAATGGCATACAACACATTTCCCCAAAGCAGTTCAGTGCTAGCTATATCCTTTACAACACTAGCTTTAATGCCGTTCATAAACAACCTGTTCAAAAAAGAAGAAACAAAAATATCCACGGAACAAACACCAAAAAGGCTTATCACAGAAAACTTCCAAGTAATAAGCGTCTACTCTTCAATATTCATAGGAATGGCGTTGGCTTATGTCATCATGGGAGTATTCTTCCCGGAAACCAACGAAAACTGCGAAGGCATTTCATGCATGATGCCTGAAAAAAAATCCTTCTTCTCAGAACAAAGAACGGTTTACAGCAGCATAACAGGAAAAGTAATAGCAGAAAAAGAATGCTTCAACAACGATACCAAAAACTTCGGCGCATGCTTTGAACTGATATTCAAAAACAACACGTGGGTAATGGTAATGGCACTAATATTTTCAATAGTCTGGGGAGCAGGAGCACTATTCCTACTAGGGTGGAACGCATCAGTAATAGGGCTCTTCATAGCAATGGAAATAAGCGCCAAAAACATAGAGGCAGGAATAACGCGAGCAATAAGCTACCTGCCACATGGAATACCGGAAATAACAGCCTACTTCATAGCCGCGATAGCAGGCGGCATAATATCCGCAGCAATATCAAAAAACAAATTCAAGCCAAACGAAATAAAAACCATAATAATAGACGCAGGAATACTAATAGCAATGGCAACAACAACCCTAACCATAGGAGCACTAATAGAAACAGCAGCAATATTCGGAAGCTTTGAAATATCTCTCGGCGGAGTAATACTATTCATGATATTATACTCAGCAACATACATTACAGTGACAAAATAACAAAAAAAAGGGGCTACTTTGAATATTGCCGCGTATCTCGCCTTCAATATTAAAATAACAAAAAAAACAAGACATTAGCAAGAAACCTCTGATTAAAGCGAAAAAATAAATTAACAAACATCAAGCCGCTTAAAAAATCACCAAAAGTTGCTTTTTCAACGAAATAAGAAACAAGCCCAAAATGAAAACTCGCTAAAAACACCAAAAAACCAAAAAGAAACCAACCGAACTAATGAAAGTTCCATTAGGCTTTTTCTAACTTACAACCAAATCAAAAAAAAAGACAAAAAAAACAAAGTATTTTTTCAATGTTAGTTTTTTCCTTTTAACAAATAAACCCAAGTTCAGACAATAACTCCTTTATTCGTTTTTGCGATTCAAGGCTTTGCTTTTTTCTTGGACGACTTCCTAATGCTTTTTCTCAATCCTTTGGACTTTCCTTCCGCGAGAGAAGAGAAAAAAGGAGCATATTTTTTCAATAACTCTTCAACCTTTTTTTCGTCGCTCTGCCCTGAAACGGCCTTGGCAAGCTCGGACAACTCCAAAGGAAAAATAAACTTAGCGCTTTGACCTTCACCAAGCTTTTCAAGAGCCTTCACATAATAATAAGCAAGAGCCTTGTCTGAAAGGTTTTCCGCTGCAGAACGCACAGCCTCGATTTCAGCCTTATGCGCCTCAGCGCTTTCCAACCTCGCGAGCTTTCTCTGTATAGCGGCTTTCTGCTCCTCAGTTGCATCCAACACCTTTTTAGGAACCCTTATATCCTGAATCACGACATCCTCAACATCAACACCCCAATTCACAGCAAGCTTGGAAAGCATCAACTTCAAATTGTTATTAAGTTCATCAACCCTTGAAATTAACTGATTCAAATCAAGCTTGCCGGCCTCAGCCCTTATCATGCCAATAACAAAAAGCTCAGAAGCATGAATGTAATCATCAACCTGAACCACGCTATTTATAACAGACTGCTTATCACTTTTCACCTTAAGATAAACAACTCCGTCAATGGTTACTTGAATACCCTCCTTGGTAACAATATTCTGAACAGGAATATCAATGGTTTTTACCCTCAAATCAACTTTCCTGAAAGTCTCGAAAGGCGGGAAAACCAAAGTCCAGCCGGGGCCTGAAACCCTGTTCAACTTTCCAAGCCTAAAAACAACAGCTCGCTCGTAATCCGAAAGCCTTATCAAATAATCATAACGGGCAAGCAAAAAAACAACAAGAACCAACAAAAAAAGAACAGCAAGGTTCTGTACGAAAAAATCATAATAGCGCAAAGAAAAAACAAGCAACAAAAACAAGAGAAACAAAAAAAGCAAAAAAGCCAAAGCCCTTAAAGGCCTGCCTTTACGTTTCAAAGAACCATGAGAATCAGCAAGGCTTTCATGACCAGCCATTGCTTTTTCATTAGAATTGTCAGACATATAAAATTAATAATAGCACAATAGCATTTATATATAACTATAATAAAGCCACAATGCCGCAAACCAGGAAAATAAAGCAAAGTGATAAAATGGAAAAAGGAAAAAAAATACTCGTGTTGAGCGTAGACAGAGACAATGACTTAGAAAAAAAGACAGGGATAAAAGGGCCGATAATAGGAAGGCCACAATGCCTAAAAGCAGCGGCAAGACTAGCATTGGAAGACCCGACAGAATCAGACGCGAATTGCATATTCGGAGCAATAAAAAAGTATGACGAAATAAAAGAAAAAAACGAAGCGGAAGTAGCAGTAATAACAGGCACGGGAAAAAACTCCTTTGAATCAGACCAAATGATAATAGAACAACTAGAAGAAGTAATGGACAAATTCCAGGCGGAAGGCTTTCTTTTGGTGACAGACGGAGCAGAAGACGACCAAGTCATACCAATACTACAAGGAAAAGCACCAATAGTATCAAAAGAAACCATAATAATCAAACAAGCAAACCAAGTAGAAAGCACATACTACACGCTAAAACAAGCCCTCAACGACCCTGACTTTGCAAGAACCTTTGTACTACTGCCCGGAATAATAATACTAATAGGAGGACTACTCACATACTTCGGACAAGAAAAACTATTCTTTATAACACTATTAATCGTGACAGGCACGTACATGATACTAAAAGGAACAGGAATAGAAAACAAAATAGTAGGAATAGTAAGAACACTGACAAGTGGAATATCACTACAAAGAGTAAGCTTCCCCTTCTATATAATGACAATAATACTATTCATCTTCGGCATATACGCTACAACAATAGAAATAATGAGAAACACCATAACACAAAAAACAATAATAGAACTCACAGGCCAAATAATACTATTCCTAGCACTAAGCTCACTATCATTCATAGTTGGAAAAATAGTTGACGCAATGCAACTCAAAAAAGCATACTACATCAAAAAATACTTCATGTACGGGTCAGCAGTAATGGTGCTATGGATAATACTTGACGCGGCAAGACAAGTAATAGCAAACAAACCCTACGCAGACCTCACGTGGTTTGCGACCAACGTACTAGCAAGCTTCCTGTTTGCACTCAGCGCATACAAAATATCACAAATGCTCGACATAAGAAAAAAAATAACAAAAATACTCATAGGACTGCCAATATACTCAAAAGAAGGAGAAATACTAGGAACAATAGAAACAATAGACACTAAAAACGGCATATACTACAAAAACAAAACAGGAAAACAAATATTCATAAAAACAGGCGAATTCTACCTGAGCGAAGGAAAAGTACAATTACAATAAAAAACTAAACAACTGCAAGCAAAAAAAACTCTTAAAGCCTAAGGCATTTAGAAATTTTTTGACCTTAAAATTTTTTGGCATTAATAAAGCAATTCGCTCTCAAATTTCAAACCAATTACAACCAAGCTTAAAAACCAGGCACAGAAAAAACAACAACGCCATTACTATTTGAAATCAAAACACACTCAGTGCACAAAACACCATCTTTCATAATTTTGGGATTTGCCTTGTTAGTATACAAAGTTATTAGGCTTAAACAATAGCAAATTCCTCTTAGGCTTTGAATTTTTTATTTTTGATTTTATCTTTGAATCTTCTATAACTCCAAACTAATGTTTCCGCCAAACCAAGTCACTTTTGGCTTTATTATAAAGACACAACAACGGAAATTATTATGCGATTGGCGTTAACTAAGAAAAACCACTAAAAAATTAGTTCCCTGCAACAACAGACTTTGAAATTTCCTTCAAAGCAAGGTGTTTTTGATTGTCTAAAAAAAGTTTTTTCATGTTAGAAAGAAGAGCCTTCTTTGACCCTGAATCAGCAAAAGCATTGACAAGAACATCATACAAAGTCAAAACAGGAATAATCTTCATTTTAGCCAATTTTTCCTTAGGCAAAACAATATCGTTCAAGTTAGACTTTGGAATAATCACTTCCTTAATCCCAGCAGCAATTGCGGCTGAAACCTTTGCTGAAACACCGCCAACGGGCAAGACTTCGCCACGCACGCTCAAAGAACCAGTCATAGCAAGGTTTTGCTTGACAGGAATATCAAACAAGGCAGAAACAACCGCAGTGGCAACAGAAACAGAAGCAGAATCGCCTTCAACGCCGGAATAAGACTGAAGGAATTGAATATGAATGTCGTGCCTTGAAATGTCCTTTCCGGAAAGCTTCTTTATAATAGCTGAAACATTCTGCACAGCCTCCCTCGCGATATCCCCAAGTTTTCCAGTAGCAATAAGCCTGCCTTCGCTGCTTGACTGCGCTGGCGCTATTTCAGCCTCTATAGGCATGACCAAGCCAGCGTCTCCTTCAGCCAAAACAGCCAAGCCATTGACCCTGCCTACAACATTACCTTCTACAAGATAAACTTCATAATCTTTCCTTTCCTCAATAATGTTTGAAACTATTTGCTGCTCTAAAGTCTTTGCAGACAAATTAGCCTCTATGACATCCTGTCTCTCAACAAGCGCATTACCCTTCTGTCTTGCAATATCACCCGCAGCCCTAATCAAGCCACCCAAATCACGCAACTTTAAGGTAAGTTTGTTCTTTCTCCCAGAACGCCTCCGGGCTTCAAAAATTATTTCCTCAACAGCATCCATGCTAAAATGCGGAATCTTGCCGTCCTTTTTAACCTCTTGAGCAACGAATTGAACAAGCTTCTCCCTGTTCTCAGGAGTATCAGGCATGTCAACATTCATGTAAACCTCATAACCATAACCCCTTATCCTAGAACGCAAAGCAGGATGAACTTTCTCCAAATCAAGATAATTTCCAGCAGCGACCAAAACAAAATCACAAGGCACTGGCTCAGTCCTAGTCATGGCACCAGAACTAAGCTCGCTTTGGCCAGTAATAGAATACTTCTTGTCCTGCATTGCAGTTAAAAGTTCCTGCTGGCTCTTCAAAGAAAGAGTAGCAATTTCATCAATAAATAAAACACCGCCAGAAGCCTTATGAATCATCCCAGGCTCAACACGCAAATGAGCAGGAGTACCAAGGCCACCGCTCTGCAAAGGATCATGCCTGACATCGCCAAGCAAAGAACCAGCACGAGCACCAGTAGCATCAACAAAAGGAGCAACACGCTTGCCGGCATTATTAATCAACAACTTGGGAGTTGCAGAACCAAGCTTCATCTTCATCTGGCTACCAAGAATAGCGGCAACCATGACAAAGCCGCCGAGAACAAGAGTAGCGGCAAAAACAATATCAGACATGAAACCAAGACGCCAAAGAATAAAATTAAGCAAAAACCAACCCAAAGGAATAAGCATGCTCAAAAGCCTGGCATTGTCATCAAAAGCCTTAGCCTCAAGCCTCGTCTTCTCCAAAATCTTTTGCCCTTCGCCAGCACGAACAACACGCACAAGAGGATTATTCTGATCCTCTTCATTAGGATAAATCAAAACATCGTTAAGCCTGTTCAAAGGCATTATCTCAGCCATGGCATTAGCCAAAAGAGACTTACCAGTCCCTGGCTGGCCAATAAGAAGAACATTACGCCTCTGCCCAGCGGCCTTACGAATAATCTCAACACACTTCTCCTGACCAATGACCTGATCAATCAAAAGAGAAGGAACAGGAACATCTTTAGTAGACTTAACAACTTTCTTAGGCTTTGCCTTAGGCATGAAAATAATAGGCACCAACAAATATTAAATAAGTTACTCAAACAAGATCCTTTAGAAATCGTGTTATAATTGATTTGATTTGCTATTTTTACCAAACATAGTTCAATTAGGGCTTGTTTTTCCCGAAAATTTTGAGCTTTATAAGTGATCCAAACAACAAAAAAACACAAAATAAAATATATTCCATTATGGAAATGGCTGCTGAAAAAACAAGAATAAAAGAGCCATGAAAAACGCCAAAAACAAAAAAAACAAACAATATTTTAGCGCTCCTCTAAATTATTAACCAATGCCAGACTCTAATAAGCGATATGTTTTTTAGGTGCTAACAACTAATTTTTTGTAAGGAATGATGAGGATAGTCATATGAGTGAAAGTCACAAAGAAAGCCACGGAGACGAAAAAAAGCCAATTATGGACAAACTGTTCACAGACCTTCTTAACTACATAACAAAAAGCATTAGCACCTTCGTAGCATTCTTATTTATACTAATAACATTTGGAGCAATAATAGGGTACATGGTAGGAGTAAGAAGAGAGGACGAATGGCTAGTAATAACGCCTGCAATAATAGGCATGATAGCATACTACAACAGGGCGTTTGCAGTAGCAATCTTCTTAATCGTGCTTGTGTTCGTATTCCTATTGTTATGAAAACACAACAATGAAAATAACTGCAAAGGCGAAATAATGGCAATAGAACTCACTGCAAAAGAATTCAAAGCCTTGTCTTCCGAAACAAGGACAAAAATACTGAAAATGCTTAAAGAAAGAAACCACACAACAACAGAGCTTTCAATAAAACTTGATATGAGCGTAACCACGATAAAACAGCACATGAAAACATTACAAAATTATGGCTTTGTGGAAGTAATTGACGAAGGCAGAAAATGGAAATACTACAAACTCACGAAAAAAGCAAAAGAGATGTTGAACAAAAAACAGGAACAGAACGATGTAATGATAGTGCTAACAGCAACTATACTAATCGGCTTTTTGGCAATAGGTTTTATCTTCAACCTATTTCAAGAAACAGGCAAGACACAAAGCAAAATAGAGGAAATGGAAAAAGAAGACTTCAAAACACTTGCAGTACAAGAAATCCAAAAATGCAAAGCGGACGAAAACCAATACAAAAGCGCAGAAATAGAAGAAGCAAACAAAGAATGCGAAAAATACAAAGAAAAAGAAGCTTGTGAAAACAATACGCAAACAAAATGTAAATGGCAACAATAACAACCAGAAAAATCGCATAAAAACTAAAACACAAAAAAAAGCCTAAAAACACGAACAAAAAAAACAAACAAATAAGACCAAAAAAAACAAACAAAAAAAACCAAAGAACAAAAAAAAACGCAACAAAGACCTACAAAAACAACGACAAAAAAACACTAAAAAACAAAACTCACAAAAAAAAAGACCCGACAAAACCAAGAAAAACAAAAAACCAAAGACCAAAAAATCAAACACAACAAAAAAAGCAAGACAATCGCTAAAAAAAACTAAAACCTCAAAAGAACCAAAAAAAACAAAAACAAATACAACAAAATAAACTAACTAATCTTGAAACTAAAAAAACGATCAAGCAAACGATTGAAGAATAAAATTAAAAGCGACTGTGAAAAGCCCCGGGAATAATATACAAATAAAACAAAAAGCAGTAGTCAAAAACCATACAGGAATGTTCCACAAAAAAACCTTGCTGCCGTCAAGCGGCGGAATTGGCAACATGTTAAAAAAAGCAAGAAAAAAATTCACATAAATTACGCCGTAAAAAATAGCAGCTATAAAACCTTCAGGATTGTATAAAGCAAAGGCAAAGCTGAACAAAACAGCTATTGCTATGTTGGTCAAAGGACCGGCAATTGAAATAATCGCATTTTTCTTTACCGAAATATTCCTGCCGAAAATGTAGACTGCACCGGGAGCGGCGAAAATCAAAGGGCTATTAAGGACAGCTAATATTAATGCAAGAATCAAACCCTCGCGCCACATTCGAAACTCCGCATGCAAGCCAAAATGAATTGCGGCATACTTGTGAGCAAGCTCATGCAAAATAAAACCAGTGCCGACGGCAAAAAACATCACGACAAGGTTCGAAAAAAACACTGAATAAGGAGAATTGCCAAAAATCAAGTCTCCAATAGTCGAAAAAGCAAGACTTATAGTAATCCAACTTATAAGCAGCTCCAAAATTTCGTTCTTTTCCATAGAAATAAGTAAAACCTAGTCAAATTTAAAAAAAGACTTCATGAACCATTAACCGATTGAAAAAAAAACAATAAAAGAAGATGTCACTTGAACTTATCCAGAACTTTAGAAGGAATCCTGCTTTCAAACTCTCTTGTTTTCCCTTTGTTGCCTAAATGAACGTCCCTTGCAAAAATCAAATTCATTTTCTCTAAAGAAGCCAATATATCTCTCAACCTTCTTTCGCCAACCTCAAGCTCTTTAGAAGCTAATTCATAAAAGCGCCCGGAATTCAAAGGCCCTTTTTCAGCAATCAGCTTCAAAACTGAAAGCTCGAGCTTTGAAAGATGTTTCAAACCTTTGCCGAAAGAAGCAAAGTCAACTTCCTCAAAAGCCTGCTTCAGATCAGAAATCAAAACCTTAGAGTGATTCTTAGACTCGGCTATTCTCCCGGCTCTCAAAAGAGACTCGAAAGCTATTCTTGCGTCGCCACCAAGCTTGGCAGCGTGCGCGGCAGAAACGCCTATTATCTCATCACTGACAGCGAAAGGCAAAAAAGCAAGGCTGGACCTTGCACTCAATATAGCCTTCAACTCCTGAGGAGAATACTTTTCAAACAAAATAGGCTTTCCGAAAAAAACACGCCTTACCCTGTCGTCCAAACGCAAAACAAGGTTATGGTCGTTAGAAATCAAAATCAAGCCAATCCTGTTTTTACCGTACTCTGAGACACGCAAAATATCATAAAGCAACTTTTCGTTCTCATGCTCAAGAAAAAGCTGGTCAACTTCATCCAAAACAACCAAAGGAAAGTAAGAATACTTTGAAAGACACTCAAGCAAATAACCAAAAATCTCGTCAACCGCAAGCCCTCTCCTTGGAATGCCAGCGCCAAGAAAATTAGCTATTTCGGTCAATACTGAAGAACGAGAACTATATTCAAAACAATTCAAGTAAAGGTACTTTACTTTGCCTGTCTCCACCAATTCACGGCAAACAAACTTTGCAGAAGCTGTCTTGCCAACGCCGGTAGGACCTACAAGAAAAGCGTTGGAAGGAAGTCTGTTGTTAAGAATAGGCCTGAAACAATCCGCCAAGTCGTTTATATGCCGGTCACGAAAAGGCAAAGCGTCAGGCACGAAATCAGGATAAAGGACTCTTTCGTCAAGAAAAACCCTGTTTTCAACCCTGCCTGAAAAAAGACCAGAAGACATGAAATAAATAATAAGTCAAAATAATAAAAAACAATCATACGATACACAATAAAACAAAAGAACAAAAAAACTAAAAAAAAACACCAACAAAACAAACAAAAAAAAAGAAAACCAGACAAAACCAAAAAAAATAACCAAACTAATGAAATTTCCATTGGGCTTTTTCTCACTTACAACCAAAGCAAAAAAAAGACAAAAAAAATACCCGGCAAAACCAAGAAAAACAAAAAAATGACCGACAAGACCAAAACAACAACAAGAACCAACAAGAAAGAACAGCCAAGCTCTGTACGAAAAAACCATGATAGGGGAAAGAAAAAAAACAAGCAACAAAAACAAGAGAAACAAAAAAAAGTGCTTAATAAAAGGCTTTGAAAGCCAAGACACCTAATTTTAACCTTTCCTAAAACAAAATTAAGCATGACAGACAAAATAAAAACGGTTTTCTTGGGCACTAGCGCAAGCACGCCTACAAAAGAAAGAAACCTGAGCAGCATAGCAATAAGATACGAAGGGGAATGGCTCTTGTTTGACACGCCGGAAGGCACACAAAGACAAATAATGAAAGCAAAGGTAAGTTACTTGAAAATAAACCACGTATTCATTTCGCACTTTCACGCAGACCACTTTTTAGGCTTGGCAGGACTGCTTGCAACAATGAACATACACGGAAGAGACTGGGCATTGACAATACACGGGCCGAAAGGAATAGAACAAAAGACAAAAATGGCACTAAGCCTCGCAATGCTAAAACCGACTTTTGAAATAAAATGTGAAGAAAACAAAACAGGAAAAATACTTGAAAAAGAAAAGTACTTTGTAGAAGCGTTTCCTTTGAATCACGAAATTGAAACATGGGGTTATTGCATAAAAGAAAAAGACAAAATAGGAGAATTCGACAGAAAAAAAGCAATAGAATTAGGAGTGCCAATAGGGCCAATGTTCAGGGCACTACAGCAAGGAAAAAAAGTCAAAGTGGGAGCAAAAACAATAAAGCCAGAACAAGTAATAGACACTTCAAAAGCAAGAAAAGGAAGAAAGATCAGCATAATATTTGACACGCTGCCGACAAGGTCTCACTACAAATACACAAAAAACTCGGACTTGCTAATACACGAATCTTCCTTTTTAGAAGAAAGAAAAGACAGGGCAAAAGAAACAAAGCATACGACAGCATTACAAGCAGGTAAAATAGCAAAAGAAACAGAATCAAAAACTCTTGTCCTTTTCCACCTGAGCGCAAGACACAAAGAAAAAGAAAAGTTTGAAAACGAAGCAAGGAAAGAATTCAATAATGTAATAGTTGCTGAAGACCTGCAAGAAATAGAAATATGAAAAAACAACAGCAAAAAAGCAATTGTAGTAAGTGACCAACAAAGAACTCCAAACAAAGACAAGCAAAAAACACAGACAACAAAAAAAGGAAAACAAGCATAAGCTGATAAAAAGACAAAAACAATGCCGACTAAAAAGAAACAACGAAAAAAGCGAAAAAACACACGGCTTCACAATGCGTAAATTAAAACATCAAAGAAAACAGCAAAGCATTTTCAAAAAATTTCAATAAAGCAAACCAAAGTATCACAAATCAAGATCATCGTCAATTTTTTTCTTTATCTCCGAATGCTTCACTATAAAGCCCTCGAATTTCTTTTCAAGAGTATCCTTCTGGGTTTGCACTACCAAAAACAACAAAACGGCAACCAAAAGAATAATATAAGCATCACGAAAAGAAAAAAACGAAGTATTATCAAAAGAAATTATGGATTTTACTATGGAATAGTCAATTGAAATAGAATTTATCTTCAAGGCAGACAAGGTCAATTTGTTATCGAAAAAGTTGAAGCCAGAACTAAAAGAAGAAGAATCAACTTGGGCGTTAGAAGGAAAAAACAAAGTAATCTTAACATTGTCAGGTATTGAAATAGTGCCTCCTTCCAAAAAAGCCCCGAAAACCCTAGGGCTAATATTAAAAAATTCAACCCTTTGACCTGAAGAAACCAACTTAGAAAAATTTTTTACCGAATAAGAAAAACTTAATACTCTTGACTGCTCATCAAAAACAATTTGGTTAGATGAAATCTCTTTTTCAGCTATTTCGCCAAACCTCGGGTAAAAAAAATCAAACCTAGCCTGCCAAGTCAAAATGCTTGAAGAATTGCTGGAAACCTCTTTTTTAAAATCCTCAAACTCAAAATCGCTGATGAATTTTATAAAATATT
>JBBISX010000004.1:0-242 GCA_037441005.1 Candidatus Iainarchaeum sp. | reverse complement strand
CGCCGGACTCGAGCAACTTCACAAAAATATCAAGCCTTTCCAAACTAACGGCTGAAACAAAAGAAGAAAACAAAAGCAAAAAAAAGCAAAAAAACACCCTGTTAAACATAAAAAAATATTTCCACGAACCAAATAAAAAACTATCAAAAAACCCTGTTTGCCGAAGAAACTAAAAATCGCCCAAGAAATCGTCTTTTGCCTCGTTAGCCCTCACCAAGTCGTCAAAATCTGTTATGTGAAAA
>JBBISX010000003.1:7816-16683 GCA_037441005.1 Candidatus Iainarchaeum sp. | reverse complement strand
CCTATAGCGGCTTGCGCAGGTTTTGTGGCTTTCGAGTTTTTCAAGTGGGTTGGTGAAAAACCAAGTTCTGAAAAAAAAATAGTTGGTTTGGCTTTTGGCTTTATGCTCATAACATCAATAGCCGCTGGATCTTTTTTCGTTACGCAAAATTACCCTACGATAGAGGAAAATAGCGGCTGGAAGCAAACCTTGTATTGGCTCAAGGAAAATACTCCTGAAGGGTCAAAAATACTCAATTGGTGGAACCAAGGGCATTGGATTTCTTTTATCGCTGAAAGAAGGGTTAGTTTGGACAACAGGAATTATTCTTTGCCTGAGAACTCTTTGGTTGCTCAATTCTTGCTTTCCGACAACGATGAAAAAGCTCTTGAAATACTTTCACATTTCAACCCTGATTATGTTGTGATAAGCGAAGACATGATTTCTGCTTTGCCTTCTCTCGCCATGTACGCGTTCAACTCAGTTAATCAAGATGAAAATATTGCAAGGTATGGAAATTCAGGGGTAATAGAGTGCAGAAGAGAAACAGACCAATTGTCTAAAAGAATCACTTATTATTGTGGCAACATGGGAATACCTGGAGAGCAGTACTCTGCTTTCCCTACAAAAAGGATAAGCGAGCCGAATGTATCTATAAGCAACACTTCAAGAGGCTTTGTCTACAGGGATGAAGAAGGCACGAAACTTTACTTGTTCAGCAAGGCAACGCAGGACACTTTAATAGCAAGAATGATAATTGCTCCTGAAACAATACCTTGGCTTCAAGAGGTTTACAGGCAAGGCGAGGTAAGAGTCTTCAAAGTAGTGAAGTGAAGGTGCCTAAATTGGACATGGTAATTGCTCTTATTGCCATTTTCGTTTTTTCTTCAGTCCTTACCTACGTGGTAACTCCGATAATGATAAGAAAAATGCTGAAGAGGGGCATAGTTGGCGAAGACATGAACAAGTTTGACAGGCCTAAAGTTGCCGAAATGGGCGGAATTTCAGTCATGCTTGGCTTTTCTTTTGGCATAATTTTAGCTACTTTCATCGTTACTTACATCGGGCTTGAAAAAGTGAACCTGACAATACTCTTTGGCAGTTTTCTTACTGTATTCATGGTAGGTTTCATAGGTGTTATTGACGATTTGATCGGCTGGAAAAAGGGGATAAGGAAATGGCAACACGCGTTATTCCCTGTGTTTGCGGCTTTGCCTTTAATGGCAATAAGGGCAGGCACTGAAGAAATAATGTTGCCTTTCATAGGCCTTGTTGATTTGGGTTTGCTTTATTCACTTATCCTAGTGCCTATTGCAATTACTGGGGCTTCAAACGCATTCAACATGCTTGCAGGCTTAAATGGCCTGGAAACCGGATTAGGAATAATAATAATTTCAACTTTGACAATGATAGCTGCTTTTACCGGGCAGAACGAAGCAGTGATAATGGGAGTTGCGATATTAGGGGCATTGATAGCATTCCTGCATTTTAACTGGTTTCCTGCCAAAGTGTTCGGCGGAGACTCTCTAACTTTAATGATAGGGGCTACAGCAGCAACGATTTCAATAATAGGAAACATGGAGAAAGTCGGCGTGATCATAATAGCGTTGTATTGGGCTGAGCTTGCGCTAAAAGCAAGGACAAAATTCCAAGCTGAGAGCTTTGGCATACCTAATAAGCATAACATACTAAAGCCTCCTGAAAAAATAAGTTCATTGACTCATTTTGTAATGTCAATCAAGCCAATGACTGAAAAGCAAGTGGTAAAAACACTGCTAATCACGCAATTATTTATCTCAATAGTGGTTTTTTTGATGTTCTACCTAAAGATTTTTTGAATTGATTAAGAAGCAGGTAACCAGCGACTTGAAAAAAAAACCAACGCCAAAAAAAGCAAATGACTAAAAGCCCTCGTAAGTCCAACTGAACCTCTGAAAAACAAAGTAGTGGGAAATAACAGAGTTTAAGGCTGAAAAATTTACAATAGGCACTGCAAATTGGTATTATGGCAGTATTAATATTTTTACTTTCATCTCATTTAAGCTGGGAAATTTTACAATAGGCACTGCAAAAGCCTTTAAGCCCTACTGCACAAAAAGCTATTATGAGTTATATTGTAGTAGATGTTGAAACAGTGCCTATTGACATAAGCGAATACGAAAAAAGAAGCGAAGAGGAAAGAAAGAAACTTTTGAACCCAATTGATTCCAAAATAATAGCAATAGGAATAAAAGCTAAGGAAGAAAACCCGCAAATTTTTTACGGACAGGAAAGGGAAATGCTTGAAGGTTTCTGGAAAAGCATCAACAAACATAAACAGAAAAATACCAAAATAATAGGCTTTAACATAAAAGACTTTGATTTGCCTTTTCTTGTAACAAGAAGTTTCATAAACGGCGTTGAAATAGAGCCTTTCATATTAAAAGAAATCATTGACATGAGGGAAAAGCTTTCCGCATACAAGTGGGGCAATGTCAGGGGAAAACTTAAGGAATTTGCAAAGATTCTTTCCATACCAGTACTTGGAATAGAAGGCGACAAAGTAAACGAATTGTACTTAAACAACGAACACGAAAAAATCAAAGAATACCTTGTAAAAGACCTTGAAATAACGGAAATGCTATACGAAAGAATGGTCAAATTGAAAATAGACAAAATAGAAAAGTGGTAAAAAACCCTCAAAAATTCTTTAATAAAAATATTAAAAATATTTGACAAATTCCAAGAAATCCCTTGCCTGAAAAACAAAATAAAGAACAAAAAGGTTTGGCTTTAAAGGCCGCGCGGTTTTGCAAGTAAAAACTTTTTTTGTTTTATGCCTTGCTAATAGAAATTAAACAAACTTTAGAGAGAAAGGCAAATTTAATCTTCTTTTCCTTTCTTTTAAGGTTTGTTTATTTCTTTTACCATCTTTGCCGCTTTTCTCAAGCCTTTTTTCAAGAGCTCTTCGTTTTTTGCTCCAGCGCAAATAAGTTTTCCGTTCTTGAAAAGCAGAAGCGTGAGTTTTGGGTCATGAATTCTTAATATCGCGCCCGGAAACTGTTCAGGCTCGTATTCTACGTTGTCTGATTCCATTGCGGTCTTGAAAAGGTCAAGGTTCATTTTAAGGCTGCCTGTAGTAACAAGATTGACTACTGTATAAGCGGCATTTTTTTGAACTTTCACGCCTTTTTGTATTTCATGAATCATCTTTGATGCCTTATAAATAGCCAAAGGTATTTGTGATTCGGAACTTGCTCCAGAACAAATTATTTTTCCGTTTTTGAAAATAAGCATTGATACTTTGGGTTCTTTTAGTTTCAAAATAGCGCCTGGAAACTGTTCAGGCTCGTATTCAACACTAGGAATAGAAACCGCCAAATTGTAAAGATCTATGTTAGCATTCAAACTTGAAGAAGCAACTATGTTAACTATCGTATATTGCATTGACCCCCGCTCCTGCCTTTATAAAGGCTGTAAATTAAACCATTAACAAACCTTTATAAAGGTATTTAAAAAGGCTTTAAAAAGCAAGCATTGAGGTTTGGTTCTTTAACTTATTACTTGGCAATTCTTGACACTACAGCCTTTTACTTTTTTTAGCCGCGAATGCGCATATTGAGACTATATTTCTTGACAGAGCCAAGCGGGACATTATTAGGCTTATTTGGGCGTTCACATATTGTTTTTTTGCATCAGCGATGCCTTTGCAATTGCAAATGGGCAATCAATATGAGTTTAAAATGGCTTCTATAGTTTATGTGCTTTCCATTCAAAGAAACAGAAAATGTAATTGAAAAAGTGACTAGCAGCGTCTAAGCCGCTCCGTTCAAAAGAACAGGGCGAACTTAATCGCTGGCAAGCTTAACTTCCGGGTTCGGAAAGAGACCGGGTGTGACCTTGCCGCTATGGCCGCTAATCAAAATAAAATCTTTTGATAAATGTTTATAATTGTTTCTTTTCGGGTTTTGGGGCACTATGCTGTTTTTAGGTTTTTTCTTTTTTGAGCGTAAGATTCGCAATACCTTGGCTTTTATTTGTCCCATTAAGCTTTAATTTTGTTGAAATTAATTAATGTTATGAAAAAGACTATGAAAGTTTGCCTTGCTTGTTCTGCCGGCGGCCATTTGACAGAAATCATGGCTTTGAGGGGTTTTTATTCAAAAACTAATTACTTTTTTTTGACTTTTGAAAGACATGATACGAAAAGCCTCGTGGAAAAGGAAAAAGTTTTTTTTGTAAAATACCCAAGTGGTTTCTATTACGCGCTATTGAGTTTTTACGATTGTTTCAAAACAATTATGAAAGAAAAACCTGACATAGTGGTTTCAACGGGTTCTCACGTGGGGGTTTTTTCCTGCCTTGCCGCAAAGCTTCTTGGAAAAAAAGCAATTTTCATAGAAAGCTTTTGCAGGACAAAGAGCCCTTCAAAGAGCGGAAAAATAGCTTATCTCTTTTGCGATTTACTTATTTATCAGTGGCGAGACTTGGAGAAGTTTTATCCTAAAGGAGTTTATGGCGGTAGCATTTTTTGAGTTGATAAAATGAGAAAAATCTTCGTTGCTGTGGGAACTCATCCGCAGCAATTCGACAGGCTTATAAAAAAAATTGATGAAATAGCAGCTAAAGAAAAAAGCTTGAAGTTTTTTGGCCAAATAGGGCATTCCGAGTACAAACCAAAAAACTTCAAATTCAAAGAGTTTTTAAGCATTGGAGACTTTGATAGGTGGATAAACTGGGCTGATCTGATAATAATGCACGCTGGAGCCGGGACTTTCAGCAAATGTAACAGGCTTGGAAAAAAACTTATTGTTGTGCCAAGGCTCATGGAATTTAATGAGCATAGCGACAACCATCAAAAAGAGCTTGCTGAGACCATAATGGAAAAAGGCCTTGGCTTTGCTTGTTTTGATGTAAATCAACTTTTGGAAACAATAAAAAAGACTAAAGGATTCAGGCAAAAAAAGCTTGAAAAAGGAAAAATTGCGGAAATATTGGTAAGTTTTACAGGGTTGGAAAAATGAAAATAAAAGTAACGAACGCAAGCATAGTTGTAGCCACTTACAATAACAAAAAAACCATAGGAAAGGTTTTGAGTGCTATGCTTTCCCAAAAATTCAATGGAAAGTATGAGATAATAGTCGTGAATGACGGTAGCACTGACGGAACTAAAGAATTTCTTGATTCTTTCAAAAAAGGAAAAAGTATACTCAAGGTTATTCATCAGGAAAACACGGGGGTTTGTAAGGCGAGAAACAATGGAATAAAAAAAGCAAAATACGAAATCATAGTAAACATGGACCATGATTGTATCCCTGAAAAAGATTGGTTGCAAAAACTCGTGGATGGCTTTGATTCGGAAAAAGTAGGAGTAGTTAGTTCTTATGGTTACTATGGTGGTACTTCCACTGCGTTCAGAAAATACCTGCTTGACAAAGTAGGTTATTATGATGAGGAATACAAGTATTACAGGGAAGACACAGACCTTTCATTCAAGGTAATGGACTTGGGTTATGAGTTCAAATTAGTTGAGGCAAAGTATGAGCACGACCACGATGAGGACACGCCTGAAAACTTTTTTAGTTTCATCAAGTATGCCTTAAAAAGGCTGAAGTACCACCAAAATGATGTTTTGCTCTATAAAAAACACTCCACTAAACTATGCGAAAGCTTTTTGCACATAAAATTTGGTTTTCTTGTAGATCCGTTGCAAGACTTCAAAGTTGCTACTGGATTGTGGGAAAAAAACGGCAGCTTCAAACTAAGTAGCCCACGTGGAATAACATTCCTAGAAAACAAAAGTATTTTTCATACAGCCATTATCATTCTTGCTGGCATAGCCTATGTAATTGCAGTCAAGACAAGTAGGCTCGTTGGAAGTATAAAGTTTGGAAAACTGCTCTTATGAGATTTTTTTCTGAAAGGTTTTTGGCAGTGGCTGTAAAATTATCTGGCGAAGCGGAAAACTGAAATACTTAAAGATCTTTTAAGTCAGAGCGTTTATGGTGTATTTTTTATTTTTGTGGTTTTTAACATTTAGGCATTTTTCAGTTATTGTATTGTCTGTCATTTGAATTGCAAACTTGGTTAGTTTCTTATATAACTACTAACCAAAAGTGCCAAACAGTGTATGCTTTTCTTTTTTGCTTGATTAAGCGTTTGTAGTATTTTGTTTTATTAAGTGTTTGTATGAGTTCGTGTATTGGAAAAAGAAATTTTTAAATGAACTATTTCTTAAGCTCGCCTACTATTTTGTTTGCCCTCAGGAGCTCATCAAAAGAGCCTGCATCAAGCCATTCTTTGGTCAGTTTGTTTGCCACCAGAGAGCCTTTTTCTATGTAGTGATTGTGAACATCTGCTATTTCCAGCTCTCCTCTTTGGCTTGGCTTGAGCCCTCTTATGACTTTGAATACATCGTTAGTGTACATGTAAACGCCTATTACGACTAAGTTTGTTGGCGGTTCTTTGGGCTTTTCTATCACTTTTATCACTTTGTTTCCTTTGAGTAATGCAACCCCTGCTTTTTTTGCCTCTTCTTTAGTTGTTTCATAAAGCAAGACCCTTGAGAGTTCTTTTCCTTTTTCAAATTCTTTCACGAAGCCTGAAATATCCTCAAACAATATGTTGTCTCCGTTTATTGAAACAAATTTATCGTTATCCACGAAAGTCTCTGCCAAAGCTATTGCTTGCGGTATTCCGCCTGCTTCTTCTTGAACCCTAAAAGTAAAATTTACGCCAAAGTTTTTTCCAGAACCCAACAGAGAAAAAATATCTCCTGCATGAGAAGTTCCAGTTATTACCATTATGTCTTTTATTCCTGCTTTTTTTAGTGTTTCTATTGGATAGTAAATCATCGGCTTGTTGTAAACAGGCAAAAGATGTTTGTTTGTCACGGTTGTCAAAGGCCTTAACCTAGAACCGGTGCCTCCTGCCAAAATCACTCCTTTCATTGATTTCCCCCTTTTGCTCTGATTTTTTTCCACCAGATATTGTTTTTTTTTGTACCATTCTATTGTTTCTTCAAGCCCTTTTTCAAACTCTTTTTCAGGTTTCCAGCCAAGGCTTTTTATTTTAGTGCTGTCAAGGCTGTACCTTTTGTCATGCCCTTTCCTGTCCTCTACAAACTTTATCCATGACTCGTCTTTGCCTAAAAGCCCGAGTATTTTTTTTGTGAGTTCGATGTTTGTTATTTCATTAGAACCGCCTATATTATAGATTTCTCCTTTTTTTCCTTTTTCGGCAGCAAAAAGAATGGCCTTGCAATTGTCCTCAACATACAACCAATCCCTTATGTTTTTGCCATCACCATACAAAGGCACTTTTTTTCCTTCTAAAATGTTTGTAATGAAAAGAGGGATTATTTTTTCAGGATACTGATATGGCCCGTAATTGTTTGAACTTCTAGTTATTATCACATCAAATCCAAAAGTGTAAAAATAACTCAAGGCAATCAAGTCGCCAGAGGCTTTAGTAGCTGAATAAGGGTTTCTTGGCTCTAACCTGTCAGTCTCTTTTGAAGAGCCTTTTTCGACACTGCCGTAAACTTCGTCAGTGCTTATTTGTACAAAACGCTTTACTCCTGCATTCATTGAACACTCAACCATATTCTTTACTCCTAAAACATTAGTATGGACAAAAGCGGAAGAGTCTTTTATTGACCTGTCCACGTGGCTTTCTGCTGCAAAGTTAAAAACCAGATCAATGCCTTTCAAGGCTTTCTTTACTTTTGACTTGTCTGCTATGTCGCCTTTTATAAAATTGTAATTTGGATGTTTTTGAAATTCTTTTAAGTTGTCCCTGTTGCCGGCATAAGTCAGCAAATCAAAGTTGGCTACTTCGTATTCTCCGGAGGCAAGCAAAAGCCTAATAAAATTGGAGCCTATGAAACCGCAACCGCCTGTAACTAACACTCTTTGCATTAAAACTATATTTCAGGGAAATTAAATAATACTTTTGGTGCAGAAAAAAACCACGGTGAAAATAAAAAAAGACAGAAAAAGCTTGAAAAACAACAATGCAAAAAGGTTCACGATAAAGACTTATGGCTTAAAGCATTAATGCGTTTGCACTTGACTTATCGCAATTTGGTCTTCCGAAACAAAAAAAAACAAACAAAATTTACTTACTTAAAGTGACTTACTGCAATCAAGTCTTGCAAATAAAAAAATCTTAAGGCTCAAAGGACTTTCAATCTTTCAAAATCAAAACTACGAAAAACCACAGCTTAAAAACACCGCAATAAAAACTTAAAAATTAAAATTACTGAAAAATTCCCAACCACTCTACCTTTCAAAAAACAAAAAAAAACACAAACACAAATAAAGTCTAAAGACAAAATATTTCAATCTCTCAAAAATAAAAAAAACAAGGACTAAATACTTGCCTAAAGACATGACCTTTTTGCCTTTCAAAAGCCTTTTTAGTTTTTAGGGCGACTAACCAAATAATTTATTTACAATCAATACTGAAAAAATTATTTTCGCTACTTTGTGGTTTTAGAGTATGATTCCCACTTCTCAAAGTAATCTTTTTCAGAGCCTATTTTGTCAATGTCGTATTTTTTTCCATCTATTATTGACTTGGCAGCCACTAAACCCATTTCTAAAGAATGGTCTTGATTCGTGTATTTGAACCTGCCAGGCCTGCCTATGCACATCAAGTTTTCAATGCTATCAAAGTAATCAAGCAACACCTCGAGATTTTTTTTGTATTCCAAATCGTAAACAGGGTAAACGAATTCTTCTTTAAGCAAGTATGAGTCTAATATTTCCTCATTCCTTACAAGCCCTATTTTTTCCAACCAACCAGAGGCTATTGAAAGCAATTCTTGTTTACTCATTTTCCAAAATGCGTCGTTTTTCCAGCAGAAAAACTCAACAAACAAAGAGGTCTTGCCTTCAGGAGCCATT
>JBBISX010000003.1:0-7806 GCA_037441005.1 Candidatus Iainarchaeum sp. | reverse complement strand
AAGTTTTTCATTTCAGAAATACGCCCCAAAGGAATTTCTTTGTTTGGAAAGTATATCCATTGATCTTTTGAAACGCTAGACTTGTTTATTGTAATGAACAAATAAACTTGACTTCTGAACTTAAGCCTTGAAGACGCTTCAAAAATTTTTTCATCCGGCTTTGGCTCGATTATTTTACATAACTCGGTGACAGGTATAGAAGAAATAACCCAAGACGGCTCTCTTATAATGCTCTTATCACTAAGCACTACCTTTCTTACCTTGTTTTCCTTGATAAAAATTTTTTCAGGAACAACTTTAAACAAAAACCTGTTCTTGCCTTCCACTTTCTGCTTTATTGCTTCGTATATCATTCCTGTTCCAAGCTCCGGATAAAAAAACTGGTCAACAAGGGTTTTGGGCTTGTTCTTTTTGAAAACCATGTTCTTGAGCAACGAAGATATTGAAAGGCCTTTTATTCTCTGCTCTCCCCACTCCCAAGAAAGCTCTGAACATTTTAAGCCCCAGACTTTTTCAGTATAGTTCAGGATATTGAATTCTGCAAGAGTCCTGCCGAACTTTGAAACAACATAATCCTCAAAATTTTTAGGTTTTCCTCTTGGAAATAGCCTTTCTTTGGAATAATCAGCCAATATCTTAACAGCTTTAGCAAAGCCTATGTTAGTCAAGACATTAAAAGGCTCTATAGGATACTTATAAAATTTTCCGTTTATGTAAAACCTTGTGAATCTGTAAACATTAATCCATTTTTCACCTAACAAATGTTCAATCATCTCATAAAGAACCTTGTTCTTACTGAAGAACCTGTGAGGCCCGTTGTCGGTCTTAAAATCGCCAAAAGAATAAGTTTTGCTTAATCCCCCTACCTTGTCTTCCTTTTCAACAACCAAAAAAGTTTTGTTAGCCTTATACAATTCAAGAGCACAAGCCATTCCTGCAGGACCAGCACCTATAATCAATATTTCGCTTTTTGACTTCATTTAAATCAACTATTAGAATTTTTCAAGCACCACTGAATGGCTCTTTTCACGCCTTCCTCAAAGCCTGTTTTCGGACAATAACCTAATTTTTTTGCCTTGCTTATGTCTGCCACAAACTTTATTACTTCTCCCTTTCTATTTTCAGAGACTACTATTTTGCTTTTTGATTCTGTCAGCTTCTTTATAAGTTCTGCTACTTCAAGTATAGTATGCCCTTCTCCGCTGGCTATATTATAACACTCTTTCTTTGCTTTGTCAAAGTTTTCTATGAGCAAAAGGAGCCCTGAAACAGTGTCATCTATGTAAGTAAAATCTAATTCTTTTTCTTTTCCGAAAACTACAAGGTCTTTGTTCGCCAAACAATTCCTGATGAACAAAGGAATAACTCTGTCGCTCTCATCATACATACCATAAACGTTTGAAAACCTAGTTATTATGAAATCTAACCCATAACATTTGTGGTAAGACCTTACAAGTACTTCGCCAGAAATTTTTGAAGCAGTGTATGGGCTTTCACAGTCATCTATTATAACGTCTTTCTCGCTGTATTTGACTTTCCCTGAATCGTTGCCGTAAACTTCCCTACTTGAAGCAAAAATCAACCTTGGAATTTTCTTAACCCTACAAAACTCAAGAACGTTATAGGTTGTCAAGATATTGTCAAAAGCCAAGCTAGGTTCAACCACCAAATTATAAACCCTAGCATTAGCAGCCAAATGCACTACCAAATCAAATTCCGGCAAAGACTTGTAAAATTCTTTTTTCCTCAAATCAAGCAAAAGCATTTTTGAATTAACTTCCTTATTCCACTTGTTTGGCACCATATCCAAGCCAATTACCTCAAAGCCACTTTCAATAAGCTTTTCACAAAGCCTAGTGCCTATTGTTCCGCTACTGCCAGTAACTAATATTTTTTTCAACAAAAAACAACTCCAACAAACACAACTCAAAAACTTAATAATATTTAATTTTTAATTTTAATTATTATCCCACTATAAGTTAAAATTTAATAAAGTTTTTGTAAAACATGGAATGAAGATGCAAAAAACTAACTATAGTCAATTCTTAAGAGTTGTCTTTTTTGGATTGTTTGTTCTAGTTTTATTAGTTGGAATTTTCAGATTTTTTGATCCTGATGAAATAGAACACACCCATGCGGCTTGGCTAATAAAAGAAAACAAAATACCATACAAGGATTTTTTTGAGCACCATAACCCGTTGTTATGGTACATAATGGCACCATTCATAGCATTGACTAATGAGTCAACTCAAATGCTTTTGGTTTTTAGGGTAATGATGTTCATAATGATCATAGCTATATTCTATTTTGTAATGAAAATATGTAAAGAAATAACAGACTCGAAAGAATTTTACTACACTACAGGAATATTGTTACTAACCAACCTTGCTTTTATCCATAAAGCAATAGAAATAAGGCCAGATGTTCCACAAGCTTTGACTGGAATAATAGCAATATGGTTCATAATAAAATACCTAAAAAATCAAAAAACAAAGCATGCAATATTTTCTGGCTTTTTCCTTGCAATTTCTCTAATTTTTCTACAAAAAACATTATTGACTATTTTAGCAATAGCTTTAGCATACCTTTTGTTGATCATTATCGGCAAAGCAAAAATTCAAACAAAACACTTACTAGCTTTTTCTATAGCCTTTATCATTCCAAATACATTATTTTTATTGTTTCTATATTCGCAAGGTGCTCTACGAGACTACATATGGTCATCTTGGATGCTCAATATGAACTACATTAACAGTTTTTCGGCTTTAATAAACCTACATTTTATACCTAAAAATATTTTTCTTTGGCTCTTAATTCTCTTTGGCGGTTTTACTTTAATCAAACAAAAGGAAAAAAACCAAATAATAGTTTTCTTATATGCACTGTTCTGCGCACTATTAATCTTAAACTCAATAATACCTAAAACGCCATTTATTCAATATTTTATTACTGCTATGGCACTAATGCCTATATTAGCAACTTATTTTTTGGTGAAGCTTTTAGCAGATTTCAAAATCACTGAAACTTACAAAGCAATATTTATTTTTTTATTAATAGCTTATCCTGTTGGAAATATTATTTTCTCTCCTATTAAAAACAATAATTTGACCCATTTAGAAGCTCTTGAATACATAAAAAATAATACTGAAAAAAAAGATCAATACTATGGTAGCGTTACATTAAATCTTTTCACAGATAACATTGATTATATTTGGTTTGATAACACTGGATGGTTTGACATCAGAAACAGAAACGACCCATATAAGGCAGATAAATGTAAAGTAATACAAGAAAAGAAACCTAAAGTGGTTTATTTCACTATTAATATAGGAAAAGTATGCAATCTTGAATCTTTAGATTATGAAAAAAAAATTATAATGGATGAATTTTATTTAAGAAAAGACAATTAATTAGCTTTTAAGCAACAGAAAAGGTTTTTTAAAAATCTACACGACAACAAAGACAAAAAAAAGACCCAAACAAAAAACCAAAAAATTGCCTTGACAATACACTCATAAAAACAATACTAAAAAAAAGACAAAAAACAAGCCAAACTAAAAAAAACACTACAACAAAAACAAAACAACAAAAAACCAAAAAAAACAAAACAAAAAAAAACCAAAAAAAAGTAAAAAAAACGACAAAAAAATAACACAAAGACAAACCATACAAAAAAGACTAAGAAAAAACAAAATAAACAAAAACCAACCAGACAAAACAACAAAGATCAAAAACAAAAAACGGCCAGAAAAAGACCAAAAAAAACAAAATCCAGAAAAAGCAAATGCCTTAAATGGGACAAAAAGTTTTAAGCCAATCTGAAGACGATGAAGATAAGTAGTTGAAAAAGTTATGGGTTGTTTTGCTAAATTCGCATAAAATTGCTTTGTATTAACGTACCAAAAAGGCTTTTTAAATGGCTTATTATAATTAGTTAAATCGATTGTTTGGTTTTTCAAAAATTGGATTTTCAAAATGTTAGTTGTTTGAAACAAGGGATGAGGAGAAGACTTTATGAAGGTTTTGATGCTTAATCCGCCTTTTTTATTCAGGTTCTCTAGAACCAGCAGGAGTCCTGCGATTTCCAAAGGCGGTTGTGTTTATTACCCTATTTGGTTGGCTTATGCCACTGGCGTGCTTGAGAAGGCGGGTCATGAAGTGAAGTTGCTTGATTGTCCTGCTTCTGGTATGAAAATAGAGGAAGTTGAGGATTTGGTGCTTTCTTGGAAGCCTAAGCTTATTGTTGTTGATTCTGTCACTGCTTCTTTTAATAATGATGTCAAGGTTGTTGAAAGGCTAAAGGCTTTGGCTCCTGATGCTTTTACTTTGATGGTTGGGACTCATGTTGGTGCCTTGCCTGAAATGTCTTTGAAAGCGAGCGATAAGATAGATGCTGTTGCAAGAGGCGAGTATGATTATATTGTAAAAGACCTTGCTTATGCTCTTGAAAGCGGCCTTGGGTTGGATCAAGTGCTTGGCATTACTTATAGAGACGAAAATGGGGAAATAAAGTTTAATCCTAATATGCCTCCGTTGGAACAAAAAGAGTTGGATGAAATGCCTTTTGTGAGCGAAGTTTACAATAGGCATTTGAAGATTAGAGATTATTTTTATCCTTCAGTGCTTTACCCTGAAGTGACTATAATAACTGGGAGGGGTTGCAAGTTCAGGTGTACTTTTTGCAAGTGGCCACAGACTTTGACAGGGCACACTTATAGGGCGAGAAGCGTGAAGAATGTTGTTGATGAGCTTGAATGGATAACTAAAAACCTTCCTTATGTCAAAGATGTAATGATAGAGGATGATACTTTAACACAGGACAAGCAGAGGACTATAGAGTTGTGCAAGGAGATTTGCGAAAGAAACCTGAAAGTCACTTGGACCTGCAATTCAAGGGCGGATGTTGATTTAGAAACCTTGCAATGGATGAAAAAAGCAGGGTGCAGGTTGGCTTGCGTTGGGTTTGAAAGCGCAGATCAGCAAATACTCAACAACATTAAGAAAGGCACGAGAATAGAAAAAATTGAGCAATTCATGAAAGATACTAAGAAAGCAGGAATTTTGGTGCATGGTTGCTTTATGCTGGGTAATAAAGGCGAAACAAAAGAAACAATCAAAAAAACTGTTGAATGGGCAAAAAAGCTTGCTCCTGATACTGCGCAATTCTTTCCGCTAATGGTTTACCCTGGCACTGAAGCTTTCAAATGGGCGACTGAAAATAATTTCCTTTCAACAACCAACTGGTCGGAATGGCTTACAGCTGAAGGCACGCACAACACTATATTGAATACCGACAAGCTTAGTGCAAAGGAGTTGGTGAATTATTGTGATTGGGCGAGAAAAGAGTTCTATATGAGGCCAGAATATATAGTAAGCAGATTAAAGCTGATATTGACTCAGCCGAGAGAGGCGCCTAGGCTTTTGATGGGTGCTAAAACATTTGCAAAATACTTGCTTGATATAGACTTTTGGAAGAAAGCAGCAGCGGAAAAGCAGGTATCTTAAATGATTCAAAAACAAAGCAAAAAAGGTAAAAAGACATGAGAACAAAGTCAACAAAAACCAAACTTCAAAAGCAGCACATCAAGAATTAAGGCTATATAAAAATGATTTATTTAAAGCCTTTCAAATTTTTATAAATTATAAGTCAAAATTATAGTAAGGGTGTGTTTTCTTGAACAGAATAGAGTATGCGATAAAAAACTTGAATGGGCGTATTTTGGACGTTGGTTTTTCTGTCGGGGAATTGCATTTAAAACTCGCAGAGGTTTTCGGAGAGCAAAATATTTACGGGATTGATATTGAAGTAAAAAGGAATTCAAAGAGATATAAGAAAGCCAGTGCCGAAGACAAAATACCTTTTAGAAATAATTATTTTGATTCTGTGTTTGCTGGAGAACTGATAGAGCATTTGCATAAGCCTGAAAAGTTTGTTGCTGAAGCCAATAGGGTGCTTAAGATCAATGGCGTTCTAATTTTGACCACGCCAAACAGGGACAGCCTAATAAACAGGGTATTTCATAATTACCATGCGCCTTTACACTTTAGCTTGTTTAATTTTGCGGAGTTAAAAAGCCTTCTTGAGTCAAATGGCTTTAAGGTTGTTGATTACTACTGCCAACCTTATACAGAGGAAAATTCTTACGGCAGCAGAAATAAGTGGTCTTTTGGCTTGAGAAAAGCACTGCATTATCTGTTGCCTAAAAGCCTTCAGGAAGAAATGATAGTAAAGGCTGTTAAGGTTTTGAGTGATGATGGTTAGGTGAAAAAATTTGGATGCGAGCGTAATAATACCTGCTTACAACAGCGAAAAAACAATCAAGGAATGCATAAAGTCTTTGAAAAGCCAGAGTTATCGTGGAAAATATGAGATAATAGTTGTTGATGATGGCTCAAGCGACAGAACCAAGGAATTGGCAAAAAAAGAAGGGGCTGTCGTTATAAGCCAAAACAAAGCAGGCCCTGCGAAAGCACGGAACAATGGTGCGAAGAAAGCTAAAGGCAAAGTGCTTATTTTCATTGATTCTGATTGCGTGGCTGAAAATAATTGGTTAGAAGAAATGCTATTGCCATTTAAAAGCCCTGATGTTGTGGCAGTGCAGGGGGCTTATAAGACAAGGCAGGAATCTTTGGTTGCAAAGTTCGTTCAATATGAAATTGAGGAAAGGTATGAGAAACTGCTTAAATCAAAAAACATAGATTGGGTTGGTAGTTATTCTGCTGCCTACAGGAAAGAAGTTTTTTTTTCAGTAGGTGGCTTTGACGAGTCTTTTCCACTAGCCTCTGGCGAAGACCCTGAATTAAGTTTTAAAGTATCAAAATCAAAAGGTAAAATAGTGTTCAATCCAAAAGCGGTTGTTTACCATAGGCATCCTGAGAACATCTCAAAGTACTTTTGGGTGAAGCTTTACAGGGCTTTTTATAGGGTGGCTCTTTATTCTAAGCACCCTGATAAAGCAATAAACGACTCATATACTTTAAACTCAATAAAACTACAAATATTGGCTGCTTATTTTGGAGCTTTTCTTTGGCTTTTTGTCCCTCTTTTCTACTTTTTAGGAATGCCTTTTATTGCAGAAGCCATGTTTGCTGTGAACTTTTTTTTATTGGTGGTTGCAACCGCCACGGTTCTCAAGTCGTGCTTTGTAATGGCTAAAAAAGATTTGAAAATGGCAGTAGTGTGTTTTTTTATGATACAGGTAAGGACACTTGCTTTTATGTTGGGCTTGCCTCTTGGCTTTGTAAATAATTTTCTTTACAGGAAGAACAAACAAAGTTTGTCTTCATGAATTGAATTCTTCTCTTGCCTTGCCGAGGCTTTCAAAGCTTCCTATGTCAAACCATTTTTCCTTGAAAATCCATGCAAACACTTTTTTGTGTTTTGAAAGCCGCTTAATGAAATCACCTATGTTGTCTTTTGAATTCCCGGCTTCTGTATAAGTAATTACTTCTTTCAAGTCTTCTTTAGTCAGGACATAGCAGGCTGTTGAAGCAAGGCTTGTTTTTGGATTAAGGGGTTTTTCTTCAAAGCCTACTATCTGATTGCTTTCGTTTATTTCAACAACCCCTAATTTTCCCGCGACCTGGTCTTTAGAGCCCATGTCTTTGCATGCAACTACCGTGTTTTTTACGGAATAATAGTATTTTATCAAATCTTTCAAGGAATATTCAAAAAGATTGTCTCCGGCTATCAGCAGTATTTCGTCATCTATTTTTTCTTCTTTCACTGCAAAAAAAATGTCGCCGATGGCACCAAGCCGATCTTCAGTAGAAGTAGTCATGTCGGATATTATTTTTATTTCAAGG
>JBBISX010000002.1:13503-21370 GCA_037441005.1 Candidatus Iainarchaeum sp. | reverse complement strand
AGGCTAATGGTTCAGGGCAAAGGCTGTTATTATTTGTTTTTTGTTCAATATTTTTTTGATTTTTTTTGGCTTATTAATCGATTTAAAACCAGGTATTTTTACTTTGTTTTTTAAAATTTGTCGTAATAATTGTTTCTTAGTGAGGATTGTGAGCAAGAACGGGCTTTATTTTTATTTGTATATTTTTCTTCTTATCGGGGTTGTCCTCCTAGGCAGTTATGTTTATTTCAACCTTGATTTTTCAACTTATAAGTATGTTGTTGAGCGTAAAGGTGTTTCTTTTGTTTCTAACACTGACCAGCCAGCTGATGTCCTTGAAAGGCTAAGGGCCTCTGATAACGTATTGTTGGCTGTTGATTTTGTTCCTTCCGGGGCACAGAACGCTTATTCTACAAGCGTGGTAACGCTTTTTACTACGGTCTTTGTTTCTAAGGGGCATAAAGTGACTTTGTTGGCTAGGGTGTTGGACGAAAAAGGTAATCTTGTTTCTTGTAGTTCTAATTTTGGAGATCCTAAGAGGAATGAGGAAATAAGCCTTGAGGAGTGTTCTTTAATGTTTTCTGATCGTTCTTTGCCTTCTTTGTATGTTCCTTTTCCAAAGAAGGACTTTTCAAGGCCTTTAGTGGTTCTCTCTGGTTCTCGCGTTGAGGTTTTTTCCCATTCTTTTGATTCTTTGCCTTTCGTTTCTTTTGTTGTTGCTGAGGCAATTTACCCTGATGCTTCTTCTTTGATTGAAAAGGCTAATGTCTTGGCTGGTCGCCTTTGAGGTCCTTTTATGGCTTTGAGACTCAGGACTGTTTTAGTTTTTTTGTTTTTCGTGGCTTTTGTTTATTTCGTTTTGCGTTTTTTTTCGGTTTATTGGCTGCTCGTCCTATTCAATATTATCCTGCTTTTCGGCAGTTTTGTTTTTTTCGTAACTTATTTTGATGTCGCAGGCAAGAAAAAAAAGCCTGTTTTCAAATGGTTTCCTTCAGTGTCAATAGTAGTGCCAAACTATAACGGTTCTAAAACAATTGTTCGTTGTATTGAGTCTTTGAAGGCTCTGCGTTATGCTGGAAAAAAAGAGATTATTGTTGTTGATGATGGTTCTACTGATAATTCCGTTGCCTTGTTGCGTAAGATAAAAGGTATAAAGGTGATTGCTAAGCCTAACAATTCTGGAAAGGCTTCTGCTTTGAATGTTGGCATAAAAGTGGCAAAGGGGGAAATAGTAGCTACTGTTGATTCTGATACTTTTCCTGCTGTAGATGCTTTAGAGAAAATGGTTGTTTTTTTTGACTCAAGCGACATAGGAGCGGTAACAGGCTTGGTTCGTGTTTCAAACAAAAACGGTTTTTTGCAGTACTTGCAGGAGCTTGAGTATTTGGTTGCTTTTGCTTTTTACCAGGCCGTTTTGGCAGAGATTAACGGTTTGCTTGTTACTCCAGGTCCTATGAGCCTTTACCGCAAGTCTGTGTTGGTTAAAGTTGGTTACTTTGACGAAAAAAACATTACTGAGGATATGGAAATTGCTTTCAGGTTGCATAAGCATAACTATAGAATAGTGGCCTGCGTTGATGCCCAAATTTTCACTGAGGTTCCTGACACTATCTCCAAGCTTTTCAATCAGAGAATAAGGTGGTACAGGGGCAAGTTTTTGAACAGCCTTAAGTATTCTGATTTTATTTTCAACCCTAAGTTTGGTGACTTTGGTGTTTTTGTTCTTCCTTTTTCTCTTGTTGTTGAGTTGTTGGCTGTTTTGATTTTTATCGTGCTTATTGCTTCCAACATTGATTCCGTGCTAAATTATTTTTATTTCTTTTTTTCTTGGCTTGGTTTGCGTGGCAGTATTTTAGGCTTTGTTCCTTCTATGGTGGGCTTCCATTCCAGCTTGTTTTTTTACCTTATTTCTTTGCTGTTTTATTCTTTTGTGGTTTATACTTCCCATAAAATAGCTAAAAACCATGATTTTGGCTTTTCAAAGCTTCCTCATGTATTTTTCTTTCTTTTTATTTATAATTTTTTCATTGCTTTTGTTTATTTGGTGAGTTTTTTCAAGGAATTGAACAGGAGTGAATATTCTTGGTGAATCGTTATTTTGTTGCTTTTGTCTTGACTTTTTTGACGATTGGCTTTGGGCTTTTTTTGATCAAGTTTTTTGACGATGCTAGAGTTAATGCTTTGCTTGAATCAGTTGAAGCTTCAAACATTGATTTGCAGGCTGCAAGGCAGATTTCTGATTACGACGATGTCTTTGGCAGGTCTCCTAATTATTGTTCTGTGCTTTTCAAGGCAATCAATTCTCAGTCGGCTTTTATAGGAAAGGTTTTTTCCGAGCTTCAGGCAGCGGAGAAGCAGAATTTTTTGGGAAACCTTGATTTGCTTAAGAAGAAGTATCATGTCCAGAACATTCAGCTTTATTTGTTGTTTGAAAAGGCTGTCAAGAACTGTTCTTCCAGAAATTTGCCCATAGTTTTTTTTTACTATAACAATTCTTATTGTGCTGACTGCGTTTCTCAAGGCAAGGTTTTGGATATCGTTGGTTCAAATTGCAAGAACATAAGGATTTTTGCTTTTCCTATAGACATTGGGCTTCCTTTTGTTGAATTGCTTATGGCTTCCAAGGGCATTAATTCCGCTCCTTCAGTCATAGTCGGTTCTAGGACTTTCACGGGCCTTGTTTCCGAACAGCAGATAATTAGTTCTTTGCCTGAAGGCTATTGCGAGTAGTTTAAATTTTAATTAGTTGATTTGTTTTGTGGTGTATTTATGGTTGATGTTCTAGAATCTGCTGATTTTTCCGAGACTGTTTTTAAGAAGAAGATAAAGAAGCTTGAGCAGTTTTCAGGAAGGGGAACCGAGCTTATAAGCGTTTACATTCCTTTCGGCACTGACAGGAGCAGTATCGCTGGGCAGTTGACTGAAGAAATAAGCCAGAGCTCTAACATAAAGAGCCCTACCACGAGGAAGAATGTTCAAGCCGCTTTGAGAAAGATAATAAGTTTTTTGAAGCAGATTGATTTCAAGCTTCCTGAGACGGGCTTGGTTGTGTTTGCAGGCAATGTTTCAGAGACAGAGGGAAGGCAGGACATAAGGCTTTTTACGATAAGGCCTATTAAAGACTTGAGGACGAAGCTTTATTGGTGTGATTCCAGGTTTCATCTTGAGCCTCTTAAGGAGATGATAAAGCCTTCTTCCGTCTATGGCTTGGTGGCTATTGACAGGAGCGAAGCTACTATTGCTGTTCTTTCAGGAAAGCGTTACGAGATTTTGGGAAAGTTCACTTCTGGTTATTCTGGAAAAATGCGCGCTGGAGGGCAAAGTGCGCAGAGGTTTGAGCGTTTGAGGGAAGAGGCAGAGCAGGAGTTTTATAAGAGGATAAGCGAAAAGCTGAACTATGTTTTTTTACCATACGGCGATAAATTGCAGGGCATTATAGTCGGTGGTCCCGGAATGGCTAAGCAATTTTTTATTGACAAAGGCTTGATTGACCACCGTTTAAGGCAGAAGATAATCGCTGTAGTGGACATTTCTTATACTGACGAAGGCGGCATAAGAGAGCTGATGCAACGCTCTGACCAAGTGCTGAAGGACACTGAGATAATAAAAGAGAGAAAAGTTTTGTCGAGTTTTTTTGAAGCTCTTGCAAAGAACGATCTTGCCGCCTACGGAGAAAAAGAGGTTATTGAGGCGCTTAACTCCGGCATGGCATCTGTAGTGCTTGTTAGCGAAGGAATTGACTGGAATGTATTCAAGTTGCTTGACCAAAACACAGGCGAAGAGCAATATTTTGTTGACAAAGGCGGCACCCAAAAGATTCCAGAGAGGTTTGAGGTAATAGAGGAAATGGAATACATTGACTACATAAGTGAACTTGCTTCAAGGACTTCCGCAAAGGTTCATGTTATTTCAGTTGAAAGCCCAGAAGGAGAGCAATTTTTCAAAGGCTTTGGCGGCTTGGGTGCGATTTTAAGGTATAAATTAAAGTAAATTTTAGCGGTTGGTGTCATGGTTGGGTTAGAGCATTACACTACTTCCACTAAAGGGATTGGCGGCGAAATAAAGAAACGTGTTTCTGATTTTATCGTAAAAGAAATAACGCCAAATGGAGAAACTCTTGAGATAAAGTGCTTTGACGGCGTTTCAGTGAATCAACCTCAACTAATAGTGCCTGAAAATAAAGATAACTTGCCTTTTCTTCACTTGGCATTGGAGAAATTCAATTTGGACACCAATGAGGCAATAAGGCGACTTTGCAGGATTTTGCGATTTTCAAAAAAACGCGTGGGTTATGCAGGGTTAAAGGACAGAAGGGCGATAACTTCCCAAAGGATTTCTATTTGGCAGCCTTACTTGCCTTCCCTTGCCTCTTTCAAGTCAAGGTACGTGGCTTTGCACAGCGCAGAATGGAGTCAAGACAGGGTTGAAATAGGTTCTTTGCAGGGTAATTTTTTTGAGATTACTATTAGGAACATATGCCTTGAAAAGCAGGAGTTGGAGAAAGTGGTTTCAGAATGCTTTGCTGAAATGTCTTTAGGAATAGCAAACTATTTTGGAGAACAGCGTTTTGGCGGCTCACGAAGAGTAACTCATTTGGTCGGCAGAGAATTCATAAAGGGCAACATGGAAAAAGCGGTAATGCTTTACCTTGTCCATCCTTCCAACGAAGAACAGGAAATTGCGGTTGCGAGAAAAAACCTTGCTGAATCAAGAGACTTTAAAAAAGCGTTGAAAGAGTTTCCTAAAAAGTTTAGGTATGAGAGGATAATATTGCATCATTTGGTAAAGTATCCAAGGGATTTTGTCGGGGCTTTCCAAAAACTGCCGAAACACTTGTCATACTTATTTACGCACGCTTACCAGAGCTACCTTTTTAACCTTGTAATAAGCGAGAGGCTTTCAAGAGGATTAGGCTTGAAGCCAGTTGAAGGCGATTTTTTGTCAGATGGTATTCCATTAGGACCTTTGTTTGGCTTTGACCTTGAGCTTGCAAAAGGTCTTGCTGGCGAAATAGAAAAAAAAATACTTGCTGACGAAAATTTGACCCTTGAATATTTCAGGGTAAAAAGCTATCCAGAGCTTAGTTGCAAGGGAGCGAGAAAGAAAATTTCAGTAATACCTCAAGATCTGAAAATAGTTTCTGTTTCAGAAGACGAATTAAACAAAGGAAAACTAAAACTAAAAATAAGTTTCAGTTTGGAAAAAGGAAACTACGCTACTGTTGTTTTGCGCGAATTAATGAAAAATTAATTGCTTTGTTTTTTTGAAGAATTAATTTTGTATTAAATTTTTGATTTTTTTTAAGTTCTTTTTTTTGCAATTGTTTGTTTTTTTCCATCTTTATTTTTTGCATGGAGTTTTTTGGCAATGATTTTTTGCTTTTTTTTTATTTTGGTTAAGTTTTTGTTTTTTGTATTTTTTCTCAGTTCCAGCCTATTCTACTTCTAATTATTAGTTCATTTAGAATTTTTCTTTTTGGCCCTATTTTTAGCATGAATTTCAAATATGCTTTTCTTGCTTCATTAGCCGCTTGTTCTTCTGCCATGCCTAAATTTTCTATAAGAAAATTTTTCAAATATTTTTCAAACTCTTTTAATTCTCCTATTTTCCTGTTCAATGTTGCTTCCAAAAGCAGTGTTTGCATGTCGTAGATTTCTCTTTGTTCGGCTTTTAACCTTTGTCTTTCGCCTTTGCGAATTTTGTAAGGGAGAAGCTGCTTCATTTGTTTTATTAATTCTTTTAAATATTCTTTTTCTTCCTGAATAAAGATTTCCGGTTCTCTTATTTGTTCTTTTGTTGGTTTACTAGGGCCATCTCTTTTGGTTTTTGGCGGTAACATAGCAATTAGAGGTTTTTTAGGCGTTAATCGTGGAAAAGGCATCCTTTGTCACTTAGTTGTTGGATTTTTAGCGGCTGTTTGTTTTTTTGCCGAAATCATTCATATTTTTTGTTGGTTCTGTTTTAACTATTTTTTCTTTTGGCGAATTGGAATTTTTTTTTATTTTGAAAGATTCGTGCCTCAAGTTGCGAGTCTTTGTTGCGGTTTTTCTTGTTTAGTTTTTGTTTAGTCTGTTATCCCATTTTTTTTGCCCGGTCTCCACTTTTTATTTTTTTGTTTTTTTTGCGTTTTTATTTAAATCTTTATTTCTTTTCCAGATTTTTTTGTTATTTCAATTATTGCTTTGAATTTTATTTTTTCTTCTTCAGTTGCTCTTCTTAGGCCAATTTTTGGGTCTAAAATTAGTATTAAGTTTCCATATATCACGTACTTTGTTGATCCGAGGTTGTTTACATTTAGAATCGTTGGCCCTTTTCCTGTATAAATCACTATTTGTTTTCCGTGGTTTATTATTTGTATTTTATGCGGTTTTTGTTTTTTGGATTTTTTATTTGGCGGTTTTCCTTTTAATGAATGAATTCGTCTGCGTTCCATTCTTCCCATTTTTTTGCCCCTATTGCTATTAAGCATTCTGTTGGATTTATTATTACTGTTTTCCAGTTTTCTGCGTCGTCTATTACTATTCTGTTGCATGCCGTATTGACTAAGCAGTCTATGCCTGTTCCTATAAAGTAGTTTTCGTTTACTAAGTCCATTTCTAATAGGTATGCTTTTTTTCCTGCTTTTTCTATTTCTTTTTTTATTTCCAGTGCTTTTTCTTTTTGTCTTTGTCCTGTTTTTATTGACACTATTATCCCGAAGCTTTTTGCTTTTTGTGCTAGTGCTATTGCCGCGTATCTTTTTTTTATTAGCTTGTCTTTTTTTTGCGACAGTTCTTCTACTTTTTGCGTAAGTGGGTTTACTGCGTAAACTTTTTTGTCCGTGTCAAATATTATGCCTATTGGGTGGAAGTAGCCGTCTCCAAAGTATACTGTTGCTTGTGCGTTTTTGTCTATTGTTGTGTAGTTGCATCCTAATACTTGCCCTGCTTCGGCAAGCCTTGAGGTTCCTTTGTTTATTGTTGTTTTAATTTGTTTTTTTTCAAGAATTTTTGCTATTGTTTTTAAGTAATTCAAGTATTGTGCGTTTGCAACTAATGAGACTTCTTTTATTTTGTTTTTTTCAAGTTCTTTTTCCAAGTTTTGTATGCTTTTTTCTATTTCTTCTTGAGTTAGTTTGTATTGCAGTGGCAGGTATAGTATTTTGTCGCTTTTGTGTATTGGGCTATGGCCTATGTGTATTATGCAGTCTGCGTTTAGTACTTTCATGTCATGCAATGGCAAGTCGCAAGCGCCATAGCACGGGTCCATTTTCATGAACACGTTTTCGCATTCTTTTGATAGTTCGTCTATTATTTCTTTTGTTTTTTGTTTTAGTCCTTCTGGTATTTGGACTATCGCTGTTTTTGCTTTTTTTTCTTTTAGGAATTCTTTTGCTTTTTCAAGGCTTATTTCTAGTTCTGCCATACCTAGTTTTCTTTAGTCTTGGTTTTTATTTTTAAGGTTTTTTATGGCACAAGTAAATCAAAGCTAAAAATTTGCGCTACATTTCCATGGCTTTATGCCATCTTTATGTAGTTTTGTCTTTTGAAAAACCTTTTTAATAACATTTTTTGTTTGTGTTTTTTGGTGAATTTTTGTGTTTGAAAAAATAGCAATCCATTTGTGGTTTGATAAAGAGGCTGTAGATGCTGCAAATTTTTATGTTTCGATTTTTTCAGAGGCTGAAAAGCTTTTTGGAAGTAAGTACGGGTCTAAGATTATTGGCGTGTCTAAGGTTAGAGACACTCCTTCTGGTGATTGTGATATAGTTTATTTTCAATTAGCTGGACAGTCTTTTGTGGCTATTTCAGCAGGGCCGCTTTTCAAGTTTAATGAGGCTGTGTCTATTATTGTTTATTGTGAAAGTCAGGAAGAGATTGATTATTTTTGGAATAAACTTTCTGCGGTG
>JBBISX010000002.1:0-13459 GCA_037441005.1 Candidatus Iainarchaeum sp. | reverse complement strand
GTGCCTGAGGCTGAGCAGTGTGGTTGGATCAAGGATAGGTATGGTCTTTCATGGCAGGTGTCTCCTAAGTTTGTTGACGAGTTGTTGTTAAACGGAAGCCGTGAGCAAGTAGATGCTGTGATGAAGGCTTTTCTTAAAATGAAAAAACCGCTTATTGCAAAGTTGAGGAGTGTTGCTGAAAAATGTCGTTGATTATTATTTTTATTTAGAGTTTTTTGCAGTATCAATTTTTTGCGGTATTAAAGAATAAGCTGTAATAAGTTGTATTGGCATATTTTAGTAAATTTTTAGATTTTGAACCTTGCAAAATCTTTTTAAATGTTTTATGGGATGCTGTATTATTCTTGATGCTTTTTTTTAGTGGTTTTTATGGGTTTAAGACCTGGTCATTGTTATAGGGATGTCAAGGATAGGGCTTATACTAGGCACGCGGTTACTGTGCAGGATAAGGATTATATTGGCGCGGTTCCGGGGCTGAAGATAAGGCAGTTTAATATGGGTTCTGGGAACAAGAATTTTGATACAATACTTGACTTAGTGGTTAGGCCTGGCAAGAATGGGGTTCAGATAAGGGATAATGCTTTGGAAAGCGCGAGACTGATGATTAATAGGGCTCTTATAAATTCTGTCGGCAAGGAAGACTTTTTTATCAAGCTTAGGGTTTACCCTAGCCATGTTTTGAGGGAAAACAAGCAGGCTCAGGGTGCGCATGCTGACAGGATTCAAAAAGGCATGAGCCATGCGTTTGGCAAGTCTATTGGCAGGGCTATAAGAGTCAGGGACGGTCAAAAAATTTTTTCAGTGCTTGTAATGGACGATAAAAAAGAGTTGGCTAAAAAAGCTTTGCTTTCCGCGAAAGCGAGGTTTCCTTGTAAGATTCAAGTGCTTGTTCATAAGGATGTGCAAAGCATAGGAACTAGGCCTAAAAAGACAAGGGACGTGCTTGCGGAAGAGCAAGCCGCTAAGGCTGCTCAGCAGGCAACTGTTGTTTCTGCTGATGTAAAAGCAGGCGAGGCTTCTTCCAAGGAAGAAAAATCTGCTGGAGATAAGAAGCCAGAAGCAAAAAAAACAGAGGCAAAGCCGCAAAAGAAGGGCTGAAGATAATCTTTGCTATTGGCTCAAAATTAGGGAACTTTGCCTTGTCTTTTAACTTGCTTTATCAACAGCCCTAAATGCCGCTCATCAGTTTGGCTTATTGCGCGTTTGAGTTTAGCCTTGAAAGCCTTTGAAAGAATTTAAAAACAATTAATTCATTATTACATAATGTTTGATATTTTTGAAAATCAGGTTTCTGTCATTAGCCAGCCTTCTGGCATTTTCGTCGTTTCAATCGGCGGTAGCCTTTTTTTCACAGAAAATTCGCCCGATGCTGAAAAGATAAAGGCTGTTGCTGAAGTAATTTCTCAATTGCATTATTCTGGTAAAAAGTTCGTGTTGGTTGTTGGCGGCGGAAAAGCCGCGAGGCTTTACCTTGATTCTGCAAAGTCTCTTGGTTTGAACAATTTTGAGCAGGACTTGTTAGGGATACTCATAACTAAGGCTAACGCTGCTTTGGTTGCCGCGGCTTTGCCAAATGCTTGGAAAAAAGTCCTTGAGGATGTGAGAGAGGCAAAAGAAATAATCGACGAAGGCAAAATTCCTGTTTTTGGCGGTCTGATGCCTCTATTTACCACTGACACGGTTGCTGCTTTGATCTCGGAATACTTGGGCGGCATTTTTGTTAATCTTACTAACGTTGATGGAATATTTGATTCTGATCCTTCAGAAAACCCGGGCGCAAAAATGTTTTCTGAAATTTCTTATAATGAATTAGTTTCAATAATCGCAAAAAACAGTTCAAAGCCTGGGCAAAACGTCGTCCTCGACTTGCCCTGTTGCATGATTTTGCAAAGGAGCAAGGTTCCTGCTTTTGTTTTGAATGGAAATAACTTGCCTAATTTTGCCGCTTTCGTGAGGGGAGAACAATTCGTAGGCACTGCAATAAAAGACTTGGTCAACGAGCCAAAAGAAGATTACGATTTTTCAGATGAAGAGAAAAATAGTAGAAAGAAAAATGTTGAAAGGAAAAAAAAGAAAAAACAAAGAAACGATTATTCTTTGCCGGACCCGTATCAGATAGATTATTGAGTTACCGTAAAAATAATAAAAATAAATAGTGCCTAGTAAAACCAGTCTAATGAATAATAAGAAGAAAAAGTTTGCAGTCGCAACACTATTTTTATGTTTGCGGAGAAGATAAACTTTCATTGGTTGGTTTTTGCTCCGATTTTTTGCACTTCCATTATTATGAATCCTAAGAGAGATATTGCAATTACAAGTGCCCAGTCAAAAGCGTTTATTTCTGTTGTGTTGAATATTTCTTGTAGTGGCTCAATGTATATTATTGCTAATTGAATAGCTATCGAAGACACTATGCCTAATAACAGTATTTTGTTTTCTGCTATTTTTTCAAGGCTTTTGAAGGGCTTTGATCTTCTGCTTCCAACAGCTGCAAACATTTGAAGCATTACTAAAGTAGTGAAAGCGATTGTTTGTGCTTTGGCTGTTTCATTAGCAAAATAGAATACGAAAAGCGCAAGGCTAGCCGTTCCCATTACTAAGCCAAAAATTACTATGTTTCTCAAGTTTTCTTTGCCAATCGGGTCTTGCTTTTCTTTGTCTTGCTTTTTTTCCAAGCTTTTTTCTTTTTGTTTTTCAAAACTTAAGCCAATTGCAGGAAGGCCGTCTGTAAGCAGGTTCATCGTGAGGATTTGTAATGGTGTAAGAGGCAGCGGCGCGTTTGGAGGCAATATGCTTAAAATTTTTACAAGGATGGCTCCTACAACTACTGTTATTTCCCCTAAGTTGCAAGATAAAAGGTATTTTGTTGAGTTTATTATTTTTTCATAAATTCCTTTTCCTTCTTTTATTCCTATTATTATAGTTGCAAAATTGTCATCAGCTATGGTTGCGCTTGAGACTTCTTTTGCAACTTCCGTGCCAGTTATACCCATTGATATTCCTACATCTGCATTTTTGAGTGCCGGCGCGTCATTTACTCCGTCTCCTGTCATTGCCACTATTTTTCCGTGTTTTTTCAATGCTTTTATTATCCTGAGTTTTTGGATTGGCAAAGCTCTTGCTATTATGGTGGTGTTTTTTATTTTTTCTTCCAATTCAGAGTCTTTCATTGATTCTATTTGTTCCGCTGTCAATATTATTTCTCCTTCTTCATAAAGCCCTATTTCTTTTGCAATGGATTTTGCCGTTTCCGAGTGGTCTCCGGTTATCATTATTACTTTTATGCCTGCATTTTTTGCTTGTTGTATTGCATAATAAGCTTCTTCTCTTGCCGGGTCCATCATTCCTGCAATGCCTACAAAGACAAGGTTTGTTTCTGCTTCTTTTTGGTTTTTAATGCTTTTTGCTTCTTTATATGCGAAGCCTATTACTCTCAAAGCGTCTTTTGCAAAAGAGCTGTTTTTTTCCAATAGTGCTTTTTTGTCATTTTCTGTTATTTTCCTCGTTTTTCCTTTTTCGTCTATTATGCTTGTGCATGATTTAATTATTATATCGGGCGCTCCTTTCACAAGAGAAATTGTTTTTTCGGCTTCTCTAATTACCACGCTCATCATTTTTCTTTCTGAATCAAATGGAAATTCTTGAATTATTTTTGCTTCTTGAATTTCTTTTTTTGGTTCGAGCCCTATTTTTTCAGCTAATACTATTAACGCTATTTCAGTCGGGTCTCCAATAGTATTAACCTTGCTTTTTTCTCTGAAAAGTTTTGCATCATTGCACAACACGGATATTTTTGCAATAAGATTAATTGCCTTGTTTTTTTCTTTTGGTTCTATATTGCCTTCCAAAGAGTAGCCAGATCCTTCTATTTTGTATTCTGTTCCTTGGCAAAATACTTTAGTTACCGTCATTTCGTTTTTTGTCAGCGTTCCTGTTTTATCAGTACAAATTACATCAACTTGCCCTAAAGTGTGTATTGCGTCAAGTTTTCTTATTATCATTTTATTTTTGGACATTTCTTGGGATCCAAGCGCAAGGCTTATTGTAACTATGGCAGGTAAAGAATTAGGGACGGCTGCCACTGCAAGACTTAAAGAGAATATGAGCAGTTCTTTTATTTCCATTTCTCCTTTAATTAGTTCCAATAAAAAGACAACAGATATTATGATTATTACTATAATTCCAAGGGACTTTGCCAAGCTTTCGAATTTTTGTTCTAATTTTGTTTTATTTATTTCAGTGTCAACCATTGTAGAGGCTATTTTTCCAAATTCCGTGTTATTGCCAGTACCAACTACCACTGCTTTTCCTTTTCCATAAGTAACTATCGTGCCCATGTAAACCATGTTTTCCCTGTCTGCTACTTCGCAGTTGTTTTTAAATTCTTCAGTTATTTTTTGGGAAGGTATTGATTCTCCTGTAAGGCTTGATTCATCTACTTTGAGATTTGTTTCTTTAAAAATCCTTGCGTCTGCAGGCACAATGTTTCCTGCTTCTAAAACTATTATATCTCCGGGGACTAATTGATTTGCTTTTATTACTTTTTCTTTTCCTTCCCTAATGACTTTTGCGTTAGGAGCTGTCAGTTTTTGGAGTTTTTCCATTGCTTTTTCAGCTTTGAATTCCTGAAAGAAGCCAAGAACAGCGGAAAGAATTATTACTAATATTATCGAAACTGATTCAAGAAATTCACCTAAAAAAGCAGAAATGATTGCAGCAAAAAATAGAAGCAAAATAAGAAAGTTTTTGAATTGTTCTGCTAGGATTTGCACCCATTCTCTTTTTTTCTGCTTTTTTATTTCATTAAGCCCAAATTCTTGAAGTCTTTTCTTTGCTTCTTGTTCTGTCAATCCTTTTTCAGTGGTTTCAAGAGCCTTAATCACTTCTTCCGCTTTCTTCAAATGGGGATTTTCCATTTTTTATTTTATGTTTTTGTGGTTTTTAATAATTTGGGAAACCTCGTGGTGGACGAGGCTTTCTACTTGTCTTCATTAGTTTTGTGATGCTTCCAGTGGTTTCACGGGCTTGCGGGTAGTGCTTTCCAAACTCTTTTCTAGTGAGATAAATTTCAAGCACTGGTTTTCCTAAAAATAAATTTATCAGTCTGAAGGCTTCGTAGGTTTTTTCATCCAGTTTTATGGATTGCAAAATGTTGAGCGTTTTTCCAAAAAATCTTTTATTCAACCTCTCTCTTAATACTGGTAGTATGTTTTCAATTATTAGGCACTTTTTTATAGTTTGTCCTTTTGATTCTTCCATAATTTCTTTCAGATATTCTCTAAACTCTAATAAGTAGTATTCCAGGCGTAACGTGAGTTTTTCTCTTTGTTTTTTGTATCTATTCCATTTCTTGCTAATCCGTTTATTTTAACGTTTATATATTCTCTATCTAGATATGGAAATAGAAAAAAATGCAGGTCAGTAGTTGTAATTACTTCATTGTTTCCTTTCTTTATTTTGCTATAAAATTTAAACAATCGTCTAAACTAAGACCTGCTCTTTTTTTTTAAGTTCCAGCAATCTTTCTATGATAGTTTGCATTATTTTAAATAATTGTTTAATGTTTAATAAACTTTCCATAATTATTATTAAACTGCTTATATTGCAAGGGAGAGTAAAACAGCCATCATGTATATTGTTTTTGAGATATTCAAACTGTTTTCTGCTTCAAAAACAAAAGAGTTCTTCTGCGTGCTTCTTTCCAAATTCTTTTGTCTTGGTAGTAAAGAATAAAAATATCGGTTAAAGGCACAAAAGTGCCTATGGCTCCCATAAACCAAAAATCAATTGCCCTTTTAGTATTGCCGCGTGGATGGAAAGATTCCAAAAATCAGAAAAATGCTTAAAAAAGTAGGATTAACAAGAACGTGATTTTTTACAGGGTAAAAACTTCAAACCTGCCGTTTTTTATTGTGTATTCAAAAGTAGAAGCGTCTATTGGCCTATTAAGTTCTTCTACTATTTCCGTGTTTGTTTTTCCCATTCTTTTTGCGGCCCTTTTAGAAATTGTTATGTTTAAAACTATAAATAATCCTGCAAAAACCAAAAAAGGCAAAAGGCCGTAATCGTTCTTTATGGTAAGGCTTAGTCCGGCGCCTATTAGTAATATTGCAGCAATTATTTTTTCCTGAATTGTAAATTCTTTATCTAATAAATCACTATAATAATAAATTTCGTCCATGCTTTTCAATATAGTATTTTTAAGAAAAAATAATTAAAATAAGATTTATGAAAGTCTTTTATTGAAGATCAAATACAATTTAATTCAATTGATTGTAATGCAAAGACTATTTCTTTGCGCGTCTCTTCTTCAAAATGAGTAGTTGCTATTGGTGTCTCTGTTATTTTCGTCTTAACTATGCGGTGTTGTCCAGCTGGCCTTTTTGCTTTAGTCCTGGCTGAATTGAAGCAGTTGATTTTCATTAAGTTTACTAATTATTATTGAGAAATATCAATGACTATTAGTATTTGTGCAAGTTGCTTTTGCCTGGAGTTTTTTGTGCTTTTATGATGAAGCTGGGAGAGGGAGTCGAACCCTCCTTGCCCGCTCTCTGCAATGCTTTTTTTTCTTTGGAAGAAAAAGAATTTTATTCTCTTTCTTTTCCTTCTAAAGGCTTTCTGCAGGCGGGTACATGGCCGCTCTGTCATCCCAGCTTTGTTTTAAAGTAGGTCGGTAAAATATTAAAACTCTGTGTTTATGTGCGTTTTTTTTTCTTCGCGTTGTTTATTTTGTTTGTCTTTTTTTTTGTCTTTAAATTGCTGTTATTTTTTTTTTGTAAGTCGTGGTGTTTTAGGTCCTTATTAAGTCTTAAGTTTTTACGCAGTTTTTTTGGGAGGCTGGACATGCTTAGTTCTTCTTAAAGTTTTAAGCCTTTTTTAATAGAGTTTTTATTTGTCAATCAGACTGAAAAAGCCATGGCGTGTGGAAGTTTTTTGTTTTTTTCAGGCTTTGTGGTGTGGTGAGTTTAAGTTTGGTTCTGCGAATGGCAGGAAATATGGGTTTTGTATTCGTGCCATAGTTTGTTAATTATTAGCTAACACGTTTCAATTTTTTTTCATATGAACAGGGGCGCTAGAACTAGTGTTATTGTTGCGAGTAGTTTTATTAGTACATGTAGGCTTGGCCCTGCAGTGTCTTTGAATGGGTCCCCTATGGTGTCTCCTATTACTGCTGCTTTGTGGGTTTCGCTTCCTTTTCCTCCTTCGTAGCCTTCTTCTATGAATTTTTTTGCATTATCCCATGCTCCGCCTGCGTTGTTGAGGACTGTTGCGAAGAGGATTCCTACTATTGTTCCGACCATTAGCAGTGCTGCTACTGCTTCTGCTTTTAGTGCTATTCCTATTATTAGTGGGAATATTACTGCTAAAATGCCTGGTATTACCATGTTTTTTAGTGCGCCTTGTGTTGTTATGTCTACGCATCTTGCGTAGTTTGGTTTCTTTTTTCCTTTCATTATGTCTTTGTCTTTGAATTGTCTTCTTACTTCTTCTATTATGTATGTTGCTGTTTTTGAGACTCCTCTTATTGCTCTTGATGTGAATAGCAACACTAGTAGTGCTCCCATTGCGCCTCCTATGAATACTTCTACTTTTGCAATGTTTACTACGTTGAATGTTTTTCCTGTCAGGTGTTCTATTTCGCTCATGTATGCTGAGAAAAGCAGGAATGCCGCAAGTGCTGCTGTGCCTATTGCGTATCCTTTTGTCAGTGCTTTTGTTGTGTTTCCCACTGAGTCTAGTTTGTCCAGCCTTTGTCTTGTTTCTTTTCCTTCTCCTGAGAATTGTGCTATTCCTGCCGCGTTGTCTGTTATTGGCCCGAACATGTCCATTGCTAGGACGTATGCTGCTGACATTAGCATTCCCATTGTTGCTATTGCTGTTCCGAATAGTCCTCCGCCAGGAATTCCTGAGAGTTCTCCGAAGTTGTATGCTAATAGCAAGGCCACTGCTATTGTTGATAGTGTTGGTCCTGTTGATTCAAGCGCGAGTGCAAAGCCTGATAGGAAGTTTGTTGCAGGCCCTGTTCTTGAGCCTTCCACTATTCTTTTTACTGGCCTGTGTTTGTGTTCTGTGTAGTGTTCTGTTATTATTACGAAAATTATTGATAGTACTATGCCTACTAATCCTGCGGCAAAGAACCATATGTTGTTGAAAAGCGCCATTGTTGTGAAGTACATGAATATTGTGGAGATTATTGCTGTTACCCAGTATCCTTTGTTTAGTGCTTTCATTATTTCGTCTTTTTCTAGTTTTACAACTATTATTCCTGCTATTGATGCCAATAGCCCTAACCCTGATATTACTAATGGAAATATTACTCCGTTTTCTTTGAATATTGGGAATAATGCTATTCCTAATATCATTGCGCCTATGTTTTCCGCTGCCGTGCTTTCAAACAGGTCTGCGCCTCTGCCTGCGCAGTCTCCTACGTTGTCTCCTACGAGGTCTGCTATTACTGCCGGGTTTCTTGGGTCGTCTTCTGGTATGTTTGCTTCCACTTTTCCTACCAAGTCTGCTCCTACATCCGCGGCTTTTGTGTAGATTCCTCCACCAAGTTGTGCGAATAGTGCTACGAACGACGCGCCGAAAGCATAGCCTATTATTGTGAATGGCGTGAGTTGCGGGTTTGAGCCAAAAGCTATGTAGGTTATTGTAACTCCAAGCAGGGACATGGAGACTAGTATTATTCCTGCTATTGCTCCGCCTTTGAAAGAGACATCAAAGGACTTTTCAAGGCTGTGTTTTGCCGCCGCGGCTGTTCTTGAGTTCGTGTTTATTGCTGTTGTCATTGCTATTATTCCTGCTACTGCTGACAGGGTTGCTCCTATTATGAATGATATTGCTGTTGTCCATTCTTTGTCAGGGTAAAAGTATGACATTAGCAGGAAAAGTATTGTTGCTATTGCTACCGCGTAAATCGCTATTGTTTTTGTCTGTCTTTTCATGTAGGCTATCGCGCCTTCCTTTATGTATGATGCCACTTCTTTCATTTTTTCCGTGCCTTCTTCTTGTCTGAAGACATACAATGCCATTCCTGCTGCGGTAGCCAAGGCAAAAAAGCCGAGAATTAACGCTATTAGTGTTGGTTCTATCAAAATTTTCCACCTTGCAAAAATTACTTTACGGATAACTTTTAAAATTAATGCTGTTTTTTCGTCAAAAATCGTTTTTAGTGCTTTTTTTAATGTTTTTTATATTGTCTATTTCTATGCTTAAGGCTGTTCTCTTTGACATGGACGGTGTTATTGTTGATACTATGGCTTTGCATTCAAAGGCTTTGGATTTTGCTTTTTCTACTTCCGGGCTTTCAGAGAAAAGAGGCTTGTTGAATAATTTTTCCGGTTTTTCTACCGAAGATTCTTTGCGTCTCGCTTTTCCGGAAAAGCCTTTGGAAGAGCTTGGTTTGGTTTCAGATTTGAAGTATAGCAAGTTGAAGGACTTAGCTTCCGACTTGGCTGTTTTTCCCGGCTTTTTCGAGTTTTTTTCAGAAGTTTCAGGCAAGTTCAAGACTGCTCTTGTTTCTAATTCGCGCAGGGACTTTGTTGAACATGTTCTTGCAAAGCTCCCTTCTTTTGTGAAGTTTGATGTTGTAGTTACTTCTTCCGAAGTTTCCAACGGCAAGCCTGACCCTGAATGTTATTTGAAAGCCGCTTCGCTTTTAGGTGTCAGGCCTTTTGAGTGTGTAGTCATTGAAGATTCTCTTGTTGGAATTATTTCAGCCAAGGCTGCTGGCATGAAAGTAGTTGCTGTTGAAACTACGCATGATAAAATTTTTTTGCACGACGCTGATTTGATTGTCAAGTCTTTGGAAGGAGTTTCTTTAGAGTCTTTGCTCTCTTTATTTCCTAAAAAATGAAGGTTTTAATGTTTAATAGTTTTTTTTAATGATTTTTTCATTTAGGGTTTTTGTTTGTGTTTGTTGTGTTTGAAGAAACCCTGCATAATAATTTCTTCTTCTTTTGCTGTCAGCTGGGATTAATAATTTAAGCTCTTTGAATGTCAAGTTTTTGAAGGGGTTGTTTCTTTTGAAGGTTGGTATTTTTTCAGATACTCACCTTGGTTTCGGCGAGGGTTCTGAGAGGGCTGAGGATTCTTTTCTTGCTCTTTCTCAAGCTTTAGAGATTTTCAAAGAAAAGAATGTTGATTTTATTTTGCTGGGCGGAGATGTTTTTGACAGCGTTGAGCCTTCTCACGATTCTTTATATAATGCGATAAAGTGCCTTTCTTTTTTGAAGTCTTGTCGTTGTGATATTGCCGCTAGTGTTGAAAAACAAGGTGAAAAAAAGGATTTTCGTTTTTCTTCGGTTCCGATTTTTGCTATCCATGGTAATCACGAGTATTTGGGCAAGGATAGGAAGTCCGCGCTTGATGTTCTTTCTCAAGCAGGTTTTTTGTTTTATTTCCATGCTTCTAAAATTGTTGTTTCTAAAGGAAATGAGAAAGCAGCGGTTTTCGGGCTTGGCGCGGTTCCTGAAAAGTTTGCTCTTGAGGTATTTTCGCGTTGGAATCCTTTGCCTGAAAAAGATTGTTGCAATATTCTTTTGCTTCATCAGGGTTTCAAAGAGTTCATGGCTGTTGATGACGAAATGGTAGCGACTCTTTCTTTGGAGAATTTGCCAAAAGGTTTTGACTTAATAGTGAATGGGCATTTGCATTGGGCTAATGTGCAGGACTTGGGCTTTGGCAAGTTTTTGCTTGCAGGTTCTACCATTCCTACTTCAATAAAGTCTCTTGAGGCAAAATCAAAAAAAGGGGTTTTTGTTTTTGACACTAATTCAAAGTCTCTTGACTTTTTTGCTTTTCCAAGGCAAAGGAGCGTTTTTTACCATAAATTGTCTTTTGAAGAAGCGGATAATGTTAGCGTTGTGTCAGGTTGTGTTTCTGCCATTGAACAGGATTTGCTTGTCTCAGGGGAACTCAAGCCTTTGATCAGGATTGTTTTGAACGGTTCTCTTAAAAAAGGGCTTTCCAATTCAGACATAAGCCTTTTGGAAGTTGAGCAAAGGTTTAAGGACAAGGCTTTCCTTTCAATTTCAAAAGATTTTTCTTCTGCTTCTTTTTTGAAGAAGATCTCTGAAATAAGGGAGGAGCAAAAAGGAAAACTGTCAGTTGTTTCTGCAGGGCTTTCTATTCTTGAGAAAAATCTTTCGGAAACTTCTTTTCCTAAAGAAGTTGATGTAAAAGCTTTTTTTGAGGCTTTGGCAGACTCTGATTTGGAAAGGGCTGAAAAGGTTTTGCGAAAGGCTTGATTGCTTGTTTTTTTTGCTTTGTGGATTTAAGCTCTTTTGTAATTTCTTTTTGATATTGCGTTTTTTTGTTTTTTTCTTTTTCCGGAATTTTTTTGCAGGCTTTTTTGTTTTTTTTGCCAAGGTTATTTTTATCCTTTTTATTTTTTTTGTTTTTGGATTTTAGGAATTTTTTCCATTTTTTTTCTTTTTTAGGTATTCTGCGTACCAACATGCATGGCTTAGTGATTTTGCGGCAGTGTTAGGATAGTCAAAAGTAGTATACCCTAATTTTTCTATTTTTTCAAGCCTTTTTTCCGTGTATTCTCCTCCTACTCCTATAACTACCATTGTTTTTGTCTGTTTTCTTTTTTTCAGCATTTTGTCTATGTCTTCTGGTTTGAGAGGTGAAAGGGTGAAAAGGCACATTATGACTAATATGTCTATGTTTTTGTCTTTTAGGCATTTTTTTATTGCTATTTGATATCTTTTTGCGTCTGCGTCCCCAAGCAAGTCCAGCGGGTTTGATATTTTTATTCCCGGCAGTTCTCTTTGGAGTTCTTCTATAGTTTTTTTGCTTGGCTTTGCCAGTTCCATGCCTCTGTTTATTACATGGTCTGCCATTATTATTCCAAAGCCGCCGCCGTTTGTTATTATTTGTACTCTTTTTCCTTTCGGCAGTTTTTCTTTTTCAAGCAGTTTTGCGGTGTTGAATAGGTCTTGCATGCCGTCAGTGTTTATTATTCCTGCTTGTCTGAAAACCGCTTCGTAGACTTTTGCAGAGCCTGCCATTGACCCTGTGTGCGAGGCTGTCGCTTCGCTGGTGCTTTCGTATTTTCCGCCTTTAAGCACAAGTATTGGTTTTTTCAATGTTGTTTTTTTTGCTGTTTCAAAGAACTTTTTGCCGTTTTTAGCCCCTTCTAAATACATGGTTATAACTTTCGTGTCTTCGTCGTTGCAAAGGTATTCTATTAGGTCTGATTCGTCAACGTCCATTGCATTTCCGTAAGAGGCAAATTTGCTTATTCCGAATTCTTCTTTTGAAACCCAGTCCAATATCATTGAACCCAAAGCGCCCGATTGTGATATAAAAGACAGGCTTCCTTTTTTAGGTGGTTTCATTCTTTCTTGAGCAAAAAAAGTCGTGTCTACGCCAGTCTCAAAACATTTCACGCCCACGCAGTTAGGCCCCATTACTCTTGTTTGCGGGTTTTCTTCTATTATTTTTTTTAGTTGTTCTGTGAGTTCTTTTTCCCCTATTTCAGAGAAGCCTGCGCTGATTATTATTACTGTCTTAGCGCCTTTTTCTGTACATTCTTTTAGTATGTTTGGTACTGTCTTGGCCTGAGTTATTATTACTGCCAGGTCTATTTCCTCTTTTATATCTTTTATGCTTTTGAAGGATTTTTCGCCTTGTATATATTCATGGTTAGGGTTTACTCGATATGCCTTTTTTCCTAAAGCGCTTTTCATGTTTTTGAATATTGTATAACCAACTGAGCCTTCTGAGTCAGAGGCTCCTATTATTGCCGCGTTTTTGGGTTTGAAAAAATTTTCTATGCTATTCCAGTCTTTCATGCAATAAAAATTATTTTAAGTGTTTTTAAGGCTTGTTTGTTTGATGATAAAGCAGTTTTTAAGTTTTTTTTATTTTCCTGATAGGTTTTTCTTTGCCCAGGCGTATTTTTTGGTTCAACTTGTTATTTGGTTGTAATCTTTATTTTTTTATTCCCTTTTTGGTTTTGGAAAGGCGCTTTACCATTCAAGGCCTTTTTTTCCTGAAGGTGCAGTGTTTTTTGATTTTGTGTTCCATTTTTTTGCTCATGCTTTAATAGGGTTTATTGCTTTAGGCTACGGGTTTAAATTGAATTATTTCAGGGCTTTGCATATTTTGCCTTTGGTTTTTTTTGCTGTTTTTCTTCATAACTTGTTTTACTACCTTACCTTTTCTCACCCTAATATTTTTTATTCTTTGGCGGACTTTGGCATAGATAGCGTGCTTTTGCTTACTTTCGTTTTTTTGGGCTTTTTGGCGTCAAGGTTTGTTGTCAAGCCTGTTTCGGCTACTAAAGCATAAAGTTTTTTGCAAAAACTGTGCCTTATTTTGTTTGCAGAACTTGGCTTTCTCAGGCGTTATTTTTTCTTGTTTTTTATTATTTTTCTTAGTCAAGACATGTTTGATTTGTTGTTTTTTTTTGGCTTTGGTTTATTTGGTTTTGCTTTGTCTTGTGTTT
>JBBISX010000001.1:22437-22894 GCA_037441005.1 Candidatus Iainarchaeum sp. | reverse complement strand
TCAGCAAGCTTTTTTCTTTTTTCAGCTTCTTTTTCTTCCTGCACCCAGTTTTCGTATTCCTCTACTATTCTATACACCACATCGTTTTTGAATATTTTCACCGAGCGCTTTTTTGCCTCCTCTTCCGCCTGAGCACTCGCTTTAGTATGGAAAGCAAATATTACCCCTTTATACTTGTCCTTTTCCATTACAGCTTGTGCCTCAATCACATCAGCGCGCTGTATTTCTCCGACATCCGCTTTTTTTACTTTAATCCCCTTGGTTTCAAGAATTTTCACCAAAGCCTCAAGGCTGCCTAAAGTATTGCTTCTAACAATAGGTCCTACTGCATCAGACTCAAATCTTGCCTTGTTTATTTCTTCCAGTATCTCATTCTCGTTTGCTTCTCCGGCAAGCCTCAAAGGAGAACCTGCCAAAGCGTCTTCAATGTTAGGCGCCACTATTTTTACGCCAGCGG
>JBBISX010000001.1:0-22387 GCA_037441005.1 Candidatus Iainarchaeum sp. | reverse complement strand
AGCAAAGCCCTGACTTTAGTCCTTATTATGCCCGTCTTGCCGCCTAAAACAATTTCATTCCCGACAGAGATTTTTCCTTCATAAAGTATCACATCAATGGTTTTTCCAAGCCCTTTTTCCTCTTTGACTTCCAATATTGAAGCAAGGCACTTTTCATTTTTTATGTCCAATTTTTTTTCAAGGTATTTTTGAGAAAGTGCGGAGAGAAAGAGCAGGCTTTCAGCTATGCCCACCTTAAACTTTGCGGACATAGGAATTATTGTCACTTCTTTCGTAAAGTCTTTCACCCTGTCAAACCTTTCTGAAGAAAATCCATTTTCGTACAACTGCCCTATTATTTTGTAAATTTTTTCGTCAAGCTCCTGCAGAACTTCCTGCCTTTGTTCTTTCTCGTTTTCCGTGAAAGTACCTTCTCTCACAACCCAGCCTTTTATAGTGTCTATTTTGTTTGCCGCTACTATGAAAGGACACTTGTAAGCTTTCAGTATTTCTATTGCCTCAGAAGTCTGATCTTGCACTCCAAGGTTTATATCAATCATCAGAACAGCTATGTCCGCAAGACTGCTCCCTCTCTTGCGCAAATTTACAAAAGCCTCATGCCCTGGAGTGTCTATGAACAACAGCCCCGGTATTTTTATTTCAAACCTGAATTTTTCAGCAATGCCTTTAGTTATGCTCTTTATTATTGAAGAAGGCACTTCCGTGGCTCCTATATGCTGTGTTATGCCGCCTGCCTCTTTTTCCGTTACCGAGGTGCCTCTTATTGAATCCAAGTACCTTGTTTTTCCATGGTCAACGTGCCCTAAAACAGTCACTATAGGTTTTCTAAGCATTCGAATCAACCCAAGCCAGTGGATCCAAATCCTTTTTTTCCCCTTTTAGTTTCTTCTAATTCACCTTCTACTATTCGGGGGTTTTCCTATTTTGCAAAAACAATTTTGGCTTTTTTTTTTCCTTTTTCAACCTTGTATTCTTTATCCCCAAAGTTGATCAATATTACTTTTATTTCCCCCCTGTAACCTGCGTCAATAGTGCCAGGAGTATTCACCATGCTTATTCCGTGGTTTATCGCCAAGCCGCTTTTAGGCCTTATTTGACCTTCGTAGCCTTTAGGTATTTCAATGCTTATTCCAGTGGAAACGAGTTTTCTTTCAAACGGCTTTAGAGTAACTTCTTCAACGCTGTACAAGTCAAAGCCAGAGTCATCTTCGTGCTCCATTTTAGGGAGCTTTGCTTCTGGAGTAAGCAGTTTGACCTTGACGATCAAAGCCCCACCTCAGTTCTTTTCCGATTCAGAGTAAATCATTTCAGTGTCAATTTTGTGCCACTCAAGAATTTCAGAATCGGAGAAGAACCTCTTAATTTCTTTTTTTGCTGTTTCAACGCTGTCAGAAGCGTGTATGATGGTGTTTTGTAAGCTCAAAGAAAAATCGCCTCTTATAGTGCCAGGGCTTGCCTCTGTCCCTTCAGTAACTCCTGCCATTTTTCTCACGACTTCAACAACCTTTCTTCCCTCAAGCACTAAAAGTATGCTCGGCGCTTTCTTCATGAATTCTTTTATGCTCGAGAAAAAAGGCTTTGCCGCAAGATGCGAGTAGTGTTCCTCTATAACCTTGTCATTCAGATGAACCATTTTTATAGCCACTATCTTGAGTCCTTTGCGCTCAAACCTGTGTATTACTTCTCCGACAAGGCCTCTGTTTATCGCGTCAGGCTTTATTATCACCAGTGTTTTTTCCATGCGGTTTTTCACCTTTATTTTCCTTCATCCTTATTTTCTTTTCTTTCTCGTAAATTTCAGTCCACTTGGTTTTTGAAGGAGACCTCTTGAGCTTTATCATGTTCTTTTCGCTCTTCTTGTTTTTGAACCAGTAAACAGTTCCATCCTTGAGAACATACATTAACCCTTTGCCTTTCGGTATTTCCTCGCCTGTAAAAGAGTCTTTGGGCATTTTTTCACCTGTTTGCCTTTATTTCCTTTGCTTCCCTTTCTGTTGAAAGCAATATTATTACATCGCCTTTTCTGACATTGCCTTTAATATTCCTTCTCTTCACTCTTCCCTGTTCAGGGCCTTCAAGGATTCTGCATAGCACTTGTATTATTTCTCCATAAACCCCTGTTCTGTCAAGGACTTCCACGACTTCAGCCGGCGTTCCTTTCTCCAACAAAACCACCCTACTTTGTAACCTCGCTTATTTTTCTGACCAGGTCGGCAAACTCCTTCTTCTGGTCGCCTTCATCAACCACAGCGACTGCAGAAGTCCCGACATCAACGCCAACGTACTGTCCCAATGCTTTCTTTGTAGTTGCATAACTATAAGGAATATTTTTTTCCTTGCAAATCAAAGGCAAGTGCATTACGATTTCAGGCGGAGAAACATCTTCTGCTATTATTACGAGCTTTGCAACTCCTCTCTCAGCAGCCTTGGTTGCCTCATTGCTGCCTACCTTTACCTTGCCTGTCTTTTTTATACGCTCAAGTATTTGGCCTTGAACCGCCTTTAATTCTTCAGGAACAGAGAACTTTACATGCGCCTGCATAAACCCAACCTCCTTAGGCTTTCAGCCTTCATTGTCATTGGGCTTTTTTTTGCCCACAAGACCTAAATTATCACCTACGAAAGGGTTTAAAAGGCTTTAATAAGGGAGTTAAAGCGACACTAGTTCTTCCAATTTCCGTCTTTTGGCCATCCTGGTAGATGGGGATCATCGCCTTTATTTTTTGGTCGATTTTCCAGTGTAGGCCCAAGCCTTTCTTTAATTTTTGCAATTTTATATGTTATTTCATAGAGTTTTTGTATTAACTTTATATATATGTCTCCTAATTTTATGTATTTTTTTAATAGTTTATTATACGCTTTTTTAAATTTTCCTTCATGGTAAAAATTATTATCTTTTTCAGCAAACCGACATAATTCTCTTAGTGTTTTCAATTTACCACTCATTTCATCTAATTGTTTATCCAAATTTTCTTTTTTTTCCACTAATTTATTCCTTTTACGCTTTAACATCATCAATTGTAGCCATAATAGTGGTCTACCACCTATTTTGCGAATCTTATTAAAACCAACTCTTTCTGCGAATGGTTTAAATCTATTGTTTTGGTTTGGCATTTTTCCAACCTTCCTCGAAGTATTTGATTAATGCGTTTGCCAATGCCTTGTTTTCGGGCCAAATGGTGAAATGATACTCCGGCTTTTTTTCTTTGAAGTCGCTCAAGGCAAGAATAACTTTTGTATTGTCTATGACATAAGCGTGCATTCCATGATCAAAGTCTTTTATTATCGCGCCCGATTCTTCAAGCTCTTTCGCCATTTTTGCAGTGGCTTCGTTTATCTGTGAAATGAGTTTTACTTCCACGTTTTTTTTCTTGACTTTTTTTATGGATTCCTGCAAAGGCGTTTGCGTTGCTTCAAGCTGAGTCAATCCTATCACGTTTTGATTCGCGGACTCTATTTCCTGTTGAAGTATTTTCACGAAATCGGATTTGTGCTTTACTTTCATGACTTTCTCTGTTTTTCCTTCCGGTGCCTTTAGTGTGACTTTTTCTTTAAGCTCAATAGCTTTTGACTCTAACTCTTTTATTTCGTCTTTTTTTGCAGAAATAAGTTTTTCAAAGATTTCGCTCGGCTCTATCGCCATGTACTTTTTCGGCCTTCCTCTTATTTCTATGATGAGGTTTTTTTGCGTAAGCCTGTCAAGCACGTCATAAACCCTTGTTTTTGGCACTTGGGCTTTTCTTGAAATGTCTGGGGCTTCTGCTTCTTTCAGAGTAAAAAGAGTGTTTAGCGTTTTGGCTTCGTATTCAGTAAGCCCTAGTCTTTCAAGAAAATCGTTTAGTTCATGCTCTAACATTTCAGACACTTGCCTTTTATGCTTTCATCAAGCCCTATTTTAAAGCCTATTTCATTATAATTTCATATATAATTAACAAAAAATAATATTTAAATTTACCCTTTACAGTTACCTAATTATAAGATATTTTTTTAAGGTTTTTAAGCTTTTACTTTTTTAACTGGCTACTTTTTCGGTTAGTTACTAAATGTATAAAGTTAAATCCATGAACAAACAAAAACCTAAAAAACTATGGCAAGGGTTTAAGGCTACTCAATGAGGTTTTGCCAAACCATAGTTATAACTTAAGACTTAGAGGCGCTTAGTCCTTGGCCTTTCAGTCAAATAAACGCTTTTTTGGTTTCTTACTGCCGACCGACTTTAAAGCCAATTCCTTAAGCTTCTTTATTGGTTTCTTTTCTTTTCCTTGTTTTGTTTTTCCTGTTGTTTCTTTCCTTTTTGTCTTTTTTGTTGTCTCTTTTCTTTTCATGCCCTGTTTTTGTCTCTTCATCTTCTTTTACTTTGTATTCAAAATCCTCTATTTTTTTTGAGAAACCGCTTTCTTCACCCTTTGCCTTGAGCACTTCCTTTGTAAATATCCAAAATGCCAACGCAAGGCTCTTTTTTCCTTTGTTGTTTATCGGCACGGCCAGGTCTATGTTTTTAAGCTCATTGTTTGTAGAAGCAAGGGCTATTACAGGCACCCTTATCCTTGTAGCTTCTTCTATTGCTTGTGCGTCAGTTTCTGGTTCAGTCACCAAAACAACTTTCGGCTCAAAAAAAGTCGCTGCCTTTGGATTGGTGAAAGTGCCAGGAATGAATCTTCCTAAAAAGGCTCTTGCGCCCACGCTTTGTGCAAATTCTTTTGCAGGTGTCTGCGCGTATGTTCTTCTTGCAACAACCGCGATTTTTTCCGCAGGCACATTGCTCAGCATTCTTGTAGCTGCTTTTATTCTGTAGTCTATTGTTGATATGTCAAGCACAAAAAGCCCGTCTTTTCTCATTTTGTATATGTACTTTCTCATGTCACCCGACTTGAATTTGGTTCCTATATGAGCGCCACTATTGAGATACTTTTCGTTCTCTACCATTTCAGTGGCTTTGTTAGCCTCTTCTTCCGCTTTTTGTATTTTTTGTTCTTCTTCAGGCATTTTTACACCTTATATTTATTGAATTCGTCTATTATCTCAACGTGAGAGATGAACATTCTTCTGCAACAATACCTTTTTATTCCAAAGTCATCCAGGACTTTTTCAGGGTCTTCCCCTGCTTTTGTCCTCTCCAAATATTTTTCATAGTATTCCGAAACTGCCTTCCCACAACTGAAGCACCTTATAGGAATCATCATTTTTTTTTTCACCTCTTGCTCTTTTGCTTCTTTCTTCTTGCTTTTGGTCCCAATTGTTTCTTTGGCTCAACGCGCCTTGCATCATCAACCAAAAGCATTCTGTCGTAAGCCAAAAACTTTTTTTTCAATTTTTCGTCCTTTAGGTATTCAATTATAGCTTTTGCTATTGCTCCTCTTGCAGCTATTATTTGGCTCATTACTCCGCCGCCTTTGACCTTGACTTCTATGTCAATATCTTTTGCCGCGTCTTCGGCAATCATAGTCGGCTCTTTTAGCAATTGCTTGTAGTATTTTTGGTTTATTGTTTCAATGTTTCTTTTGTTTATGCTTATCCTACCTTTGCCTTTCTTAACGACTGCTCTTGCTATTGCTTCTTTTTTCTTTGACCTTACAACGCTCTTCTTCTTTTTTGTCATTATGACCACTTCACTCCAAGCTTTTTGCTCAAATTCCCTACACTTAAAAACTTGTTATGCCTGTTCACAGAAGCTTTTATTACTTCGGCTTGCCCTTCTTTTATCTCTTTTGGCTTTCCTATGAACACCTTGATTCTTTTCAAAGCATCCTTGCCCTTAGGCTGTTTCCACGGAAGCATGCCTCTTATAGTCCTTCTTACAAGCTTGTCAGGCATTCTTGAAAACTTCGGGCCCTTCCTCGGATTTCCTTTCGGCGCCATGTCAAGCCATTTACTGAATTTTTCCATTATTTTTTTTTCGTTTCCCACTATAACTGCTTTTTCCGCGTTTATTATTGTTATATGTTCCCCTTTTAGCGCCTCTTTTGCTACCACTGATGCAAGCCTTCCAAGGACGCAATTCTCTGCATTTATTATCTTCATTTCACTATCACCATTTCTTTAGCATTTTCTTTCCAATCCTTTACTTCGCCAAAACACCTTATCTTGCCATGCATTTTTTCTATTTTTTCCTTTGCTTTTGCAGAATACTGAAGGCAAACAACATTCATTTTTTCAGTCGCTTCTCCATTTGAAAGCACTTTTCCAGGCACTATCAATACTTTGCCAGGGTTTTTTCCAGCAATTTTAGAAAGCTTGTACAAGTTAACTTCTGTTCTTTTCCTTGCAGACACGTTTAAGTATTCAGCCACTTTTTTCAAAAGCTCATTTTTTGTTTTTTTGCCTGCTTTTTCCAAAGCAACTATTGTTTTTCTCGTGCTTTCTTTTGTAGGTCCTGTTCTCATAACAACCAACTTTGATTTTTTTATTTTTTTGATTTCAATTGCAGGGGGGAGGATTCGAACCCCCGAAGGCACTAAGCCACAGGATTTCTCCAGTTTTTGAACTTCTTAAGTCCTGCCCCGTTGACCGCTTGGGTACCCCTGCGGCAAATGCCTTTCTGCTGCGATCAGCTTAAATTTTTTAGTTCCCTCCTTAATTCTTCGCATTTTTGCTTTATTCCCGTTACTGCTTTTTCAAGCAATGCTTTAGGCTGAATGTTTCCAAAAGACTCAATAGTCATGACAAAAGTGGTGTTGTCGTACTCTAGCCTTTCGCCAGCCTTGAGTTTTATACTGCCAATGCCTTTGTTTACAAGCAAATCTATCATGTCTGCTTTGTATGACTTGTCTTTGCCGCCCTTTTCAGAAACAATTATTGGTATTTCCTGATAAGTTACGAGCGCAGGCTGAAATTTTGAATGCTGTTTTCCAGTGCCTGTAACTGCTTCCATCTCAAGCTTTATTTTTTGCCCTTCTTCCAATTTTGTTATGGGTATGTTCATGAAAGCAGGTTCTATTGAAGGGTCTGTGCTCTTTATGTCCTTGCTGTAAACAATGCAAGGCCCTTCTTTTTCAAGAACCATTTTGACCTTTTCGCCTTCTTTGTATTCCAAGTTATCCATTTTGAGCGGAATTAAGCCAAGTCTATGCGCGAGCATTTCGTCATACATTACTCCTGTATTTTCATAAATATGAACGTCTTCTATTGCAAAAACAGGTATTGAATTCATTATGTGCCTTCTTATAGCATTCATTGCCTCGTTGTTCGTGTCCTTGACCAGTATTTTTATGGTGTCGTTTTTTTCTTCCAATACTTTCAGGTCCATGCTCTTCACTCCTTTTTACTCCTGTGCCTTTTCTTTCTTCTGCATCCGTCGTGAGGTACAGGAGTTACATTTTCAATAGCCTTTATCTTTACATTGTTTCTGGTTAGAGACAATATCGCGGCTTCAGCTCCTTGGCCGGGAGACTTCGGTTTTATTCCTCCTTGGCCTCTCACTTTAACTATGACTTCATCAATGCCTTTTTCTTTTGCTTTTTCAGCAACTATTTCAGCAACTTTCATAGCGGCATAAGGCGAACCTTCTTTGTGTTGTGACTTGACAACCATTCCTCCACTGCACTTCGCTATAGTCTCAGCTCCGGTAATGTCTGTAAGTACTATTATGGTGTTGTTATGCGAAGCATAAATGTGCAGTATGCCTGTTTTTGTCATTCCATTTCACCTGCCGTTTCTTCGCCTTTAGCCTCTTCAAAGTCCTTCTTTATTTCTTCCATTGATTTTTTGATGTTGCCTTCTTTTACTTCTTGATTTTCAACCTTTATTTGTTTTCTATACCAGCCTATGCCTTCAACTTCGTTCAAAGGAACCAAATAACCCGGCGTTGTTATTTTTTTTGAATTAATGGCTATATGCCCGTGTGTTATGAACTGCCTCGCTTGTTTCATTGAATTGGCAAGACCCTTTCTGTAAACGTAAGTTTGAAGCCTCTTTTCAAGAATTTCCTCTATTTTAAGACCAAGAACATCATCAATCGTAGTTCCTTCTTTTGCCAAACCTATTTTTGACAAACTACTCATTAGCTCAGCTTCTCTTTGTGCCCTTTTTTCCATCGGCAAGGCCAACAACCTTCTTGCCTGCTTTTTTTTGTTCCTTAGCCAAGTCTGTGCTCTTCTCAATTCCCTTTTAGTTTTCAAGCCATAGCTATCCAAAATTTTCCTTTCGGCTTCAATAAGCTCTTTATCCCATTGTTTTCTCGGGTTCTTGTACATTTTTCTTTTTCTTGCAGGGTCGCCCATTCAATCACCTTATTTTTTCTTCTCCTGTTTTTTTGCCTCTTGCTTTTGCGCAGGCTTTGGCGCTGCTGCTTTTGCTATTTCCTTCTTCATCACGCCAACAACCGTGCCTTTTCCTCTATGCGTTGACTTTGTCCTTTGTCCTCTCACAGGCAATCCCCATTGATGCCTTAAGCCTCTGTAACTCTTTATTTCCTTAAGTCTGGAAAGGTCTTCTCTTAAAGCCAGGTCCAGTTCAGCCATTACCTTGTGCGTACTTTCTCCAGTATAAAAGTCACTTCTTCTGTTCAGATTCCATTCTGGAATGCCAAATTTTTGCGGCTCCAAAACTATTTCTTCGAGTTTTTTCGCCTTCTCTTCATCAATAGCGCCAAGTTTGGCATCATACCTTATTCCTGTTGCTTCCTCAAAAGCTATTGCAATGTTCTTTCCCATTCTTATTCCTATTCCTTTTATTTTTGTCAGAGCTCTTTGAATGCTCTTTTTTCCATCCAAGTCAACCCCTGCTATTCTGACTATTAGCCTTTCTTCAGATTTTTTTTCTTGCATCATTCATCACTTAGCTTTAAGTATTTTTTATCCTCAACGCCCTTTACATCAATTTTCTTTCCAAGAGGGATCAAATGCATTATATTGCACCTTCTTTTTCTCACTTCTTCTCCAACAACCAAAACATTTTTTTCGTCAAGTATTTTTATTACTACTGCCTTCTTTCCTGCTTCTCTCCCCGTGGTTTTTATGCAAACATCGCCTACTTCTATTGCGCGCATTTTTTTCACCCTTTAATCAATTCCTTGACAAACTTTCTTTTGTCCGCTGAAACGTCTTTTATGCTTTTCCTTCCTGTCAAAATCAATCCAAGTTCTTGGTAAATTTCTTTTCTTGCTTTTCCTGACAATATTCCTCCAAACTTGGCACTTGGCCTCTTTTTTGTCTTTGCTTTTTCCTTTCTTCCTTTTTTAATTCCATGCAGATTTATTTTTAAAATCGCGCACTTCTTTTTTTGCGCCTTTCTCCTAAAGTAATGCTCTTTCAGTTTTCCGCCAGGCGTTCTTTTGAACTCTTTTTTCTTGTTTCTTGTCTGTCTGTCAACCATTCAAAGCAACTCCCTTGTTTTGAACTTTTGTTGAGAACAAACCTTATGATTAGGCTGAACAAAAGGTAGGTAAGCATGTACCACCCTAAATAATTTGTTTCATTGTAAAGTTTTATCATGTTTTGCCAAGTCCCAATGTTAAAAAGGTCAAATTCCCCAAACCACGGCACCGGCAGAGGCAGGCTTATTACTGCATTCGCATAAAAATGCGACAGAACCCAAAACGCAGGGAGAAAGAAAATCATCGAAACAAACATTACTTTCATGCTTCCCTGCATCATTTTCTGCATCATTTCAAGAACCTCGTTTTGCAAGGACTCAAGCTCGTTTTTAGACTTCTCATCGTTCTTGTTCATAAGCTCTCTCATTCTTTTGTTTTTTTCCTTGAGTTTTTCCTGGTTTTCCTTCATCGCTTTTCTGTTCATCATCTTCGCCTGGATAACGCTCGAGACCAAAGCCAAAACACCAGATACAAGAGCGATGTCAATCATAGGGTTGAAGAACTGCATAAAAACACCTTGGTTAGAATAAAAAATCGGGGTTTTATTAAATCTCCCACCGATTATTTTTAAAACCCCCCTCCTTGTCCCAAAAAGCCCCTTAGCAAAGGATTCGTTTCAGCTATCTGGGTTTTTGCTATTTCTTCGTAAATCCTGTAAATTATTCCCACAGTGAGCAATATTCCAGTTCCTGAACCAATTGCCCCTGTTATGTCCGCAATGCCTGCAAGCAAGCCAACGAAAGCAGAGCCAAGAATAGTTATTGTTGGCACATACCTGTCCAAGACCTGCCTTATTACCCTAGGGTCTCTTCTAAAGCCCGGTATTGACATGCCTGCTCTTTCAAGCTGTTCTGCTATCTTTTCAGGCCCTTGGCCTCCAACTTCAATCCAAAGCCTTCCAAACACTATACACACTATGACTAACAAAACAACATAAAGCATTGCCTGAAGTATGCTTCCTCCAAGCCCTATGAATTGGAGCCTTGTTATGCTTTCTATTATTTGAGCTCCCAAGGTTGGAGAAATACCTTCCAAAAACACTTGTTCCAAAAGGCTATGCTGTGGAGTTGTCACGACAGCAAGGCCTCTGAAAAACTGGCCTATGAAAGGAATGCTTTTTGTCAACTCCGCCCAAATGCTTATGTTTATGAAAAGCGCGGAAGCAAGTATGACCGGCATGTTAGAGACATAAAGGAATTTTATAGGATACCTTCCGCCAGTTCCTTTTCTGCCCAAAGTAATAGGTATGTTTACATGCATGCCTTCTGCATAAACCACTACAAAAAACACTATTACTGTCATGAGTATAGGCATTAACGCAAGGATAAAGGTGTTTCCTATGTTTGATGTGACTTCGTTGAAAAAAACAAACAAAAGCCCTGAACCATTAAGCCCTGCAAATTCTCCAGTGACATTCAAAGGATTGAAGACACGCCAAATTATTTCTATTGCGACACCCGCTGCTATGAAAAGCCCCACGCCAGAGCCAACGCCATACTTTGAAACAACCTCGTCAAGATAAATCACGAGTATGGCTCCTAATGCCACTTGAAGTATCACGAGCCAAGCAAGCCCGGGCAAAGGAGTCAAAAAACCAGCGACAGTGTATATAGTTCCCTCCAAAAAAGCAAGCACGATAGCAAGAAGCTTTTGAGTTCCGCTGAATTGCTTTTTTTGTTCAGGGTCGCTAAAATCCACTTTTATTAATCCGCCACCTACAAGCAATTGCAGTATTATAGAAGCCAACACTATGGGCCCTATTCCAACAGTTACTAAAGTCCCTACCGAAGCTGCAAGGATTATTTGGGCTCTCTGCAGTTCTCCAAGTCTTGCACTGTCAAGCCCTATAATTGTTATGTTTCCCATTATGAAAAATATTAATAGAACTGCCAATGTCCAAGTAAGCCTTTGCGTCAACGAACCTTTTTTCTCTGGCGAAGCAACTTCAGGCAACAGACTATAAACAGGTTTCAAAAACTCTAAGCTGCTCATTCTTGTTCACCGACTTCGGAAATTTTTCCTCCTGCTTCCAATATTTTTTCGGTTGCTTTTTCCGAAGCTTTCGCATTCACCAACAATATTTTTTCGCCAAAGCTTCCTTTTGAAACAACTTTTCCAAAACCTAATTTTTTTCCATCAACGACAAAAAGCCCATTTTCAATTTTCACTTTGCCTTCCTTTTCCCAGCCGTACAACTTGTTCGCTATTTCCTCAAGACTTATTCCAGGCAATTTTTTCTTGGGCTTTCTCACTCTTTTGACGCCAAAGTATGTATAATATTTTGAAAATTTGTGCTTATGACTGCCTGCCTTTCCTCTTCCGCCTCTTGAGCCCGCGCCTCGCCTATTCTTTTTATCTCCCGCGCCGTGCTGTCTCATTCCCCTCAACTTGTTCTTTTTCCTTCTTTTTCTCACAACCATGCTAATCCCCTGCTATATCATCCTCTTTATAAGTTCGTTGATTTTCTCTCTTCTGTTTCCCAAAGCGCCGCCAACCGAAAAAGGCTTTTTTATGCCCTTTCTTTCATAGCCTTTTCTCGGCGGCTTGAGCCTGAAAACCCTGCTTATGCCTGCCTGCTTGAAAGTCATTTTTCCAGATAAAATTGCTTCAGCCAATTCAGCGTAGCTTCCAACTTTTAGCCTCTTTAAGTCTTCTTCCGTTATAGGCTTATTGCCGATTCTTCCCCTCTTTTCAAGGACTTTTGCCAAAACACTTGCGTCTATTTTTCCAAAAGTAACATAATCCTTGACTTTTTCAACCATTTTCATGAATTGCTTTTCTTCAGGAACCAAAGTCATGTTGTTTGGCTTGAAAAGCATCAAAAGCCTTAAAGTTTCCCTTGTTTCAGGATTCAAATTCACGCTTCCTCTTACTTTGACTACTGCTATCATTGCCTTTCACCTATTTTAGCTTTCAATTCTTCAGTAAGCCTTGCCTTGTTCGTCTTCATCAAAGCTTTTATCGTGGCGCTTACAAACTCAAGAGTTGAATTAGTATTACCTTTGGTCCTGCTCCAAACGTCTTTTATCCCCACAAAATTGAAAACGTCTTTTATCGCATTGCCTACCACTAGCCCTGTTCCTCTCGGAGCGGGCATTAACATTACCTCTATCGACGAATGTTTTCCAATAACCCTAAAAGGCACCGAATGCCTTTCGCCGCACTTGCACTCCCAACTGCCACAACCTTTTTTCACTTTCACTAAAGACATTTTTGCAGCCCTAGTGGCTTTTTGGATTGCAGGAAGCCTCTCCTTATCCTTTCCTGTTCCAACTCCGACATATGAGTTTCCATCACCTACAAGAACCGTTGCCCTGTAAGAAAAGTTTCTACCCTGCCTCGTTATCCTAGCTGTTTTTTTGAATTCTATGAGCTTGGTCCTAATCTCAGGAACAAGTGCATCAACTATTTCAGGCTCCATTATCCTGAAACCTTTGCTAAAGTAATCGTCCAAACTCGTTATTTCGCCCTTTTTCACGGATTTTCCGCCTTCGGTCAAAGGAACCCATTCATTTTGTTTTTCCGTTTCCTTTTCTATGAACTTTTCATCGTTGTTTTCCTTTTGCCTTTGTCTCCTTTTTTCATTTCTCGGCATATTCACCCTAACTCCTTTTCAATCCTGCTTTTCACTTCCTCAACATTCTTGGCTGTTTCTTCGCCTATGTGTTTTCCCTGCACTCTTTCTTTGCTCGGCAATATTTCATTTTCAACAGGCACCTCAAGTCCGGCGTCAATAGCTCCCATTAGTGCCGCGAAAACTCCGCTTCCGTGAATAGGCGTTGCTATGCCAATGTCAAGCACTGCTTTTTTAACCCCTGCTTTCAAACCTTTTTTTGCACAAGCAAAACCCGTAAGGTAGGAAGAAGGGATGTTGCCGCAGTGTCCTTTCCAACCAAGTTTTTTCAACGCCGTGCTTGTAAAAGCCGCTACTGTCTTATCGCCTTTGGGCTGATACTCGACTATTTGAACCACCACAGAATTATTTGTCTTTCTCACCACTATCCTCGGCTCTTTTGACTTGAGAAGCGCAAGCCTCTTTTTATAATCAGTAAAGCCTTTTCTTCTCCTTTTGAATTTGACTTTATAAGTCGGGGTGTTACTCATTTTTTCCCCTCCTCAACCATTGCCAACAACTGTTTTTTTCCTTTGAAAAAATTACCTTTTATTTTCAAATAAATTTTTCTCGGGTCCTCTTTTAATTTCGCCCCGGACTTTTTTAATTCTTTCAGCATCTTCCTTTGCGCCCTGACATTCTTCATCCAATGCTCTTTATTTCCTTTTCTTGCCTTTTTTGTTCCTGTTCTCTTTCCTTTTCCCCTTTTCCTGCCTTTTTCCTTTTTAATTTTCAATATTCTAGCACTTCCTCTGCTATGCCCCTGCTCCTTTCTTTTTGTTATAAGTTTCTCCTTTATGAGAGCCCTTACATCATCCTTTGTCATTGACTCTTTTATCCTCTGCCTTGCATCAGGGGAAACCCATATTTTTGTCAAACCTACTTTCAATATTTCTGCAGCCAACCTTTTTGCTTTTTCATAATTCATTTTTTTCACCCTTCAAGGATTCAATACCTTAAACCCGGCTTCAATAGCCTTGTCTACTATAACCAACTTCTTTTTTTTGCCTAAACCTGAAGCTATTCTAATTGCCATGCCTTTCGGCGTTGATTCCAAGTCTTTTACGCTTTTTACTATTGCCTCTTTATACCCACTAGGATGAACACCCCTTATTTTTTTCATTACCCTATAGCCTACTCGTGGAATGAAACCTTCGCTTTGGTCGTGGTTCATGTCAATTCCTCTCGGGTATCTCCACTTGTCCCACTTTTCCTTGCTTTTTCTCCTAATGCTTCTCTTTCCAAAGTGCCCCCTGAAAACAGGAGCCTTTTGTTTTACAGCAACGAGCCTTCTAACCTTTGCAATTTCCCTGCTTGCCTTTACCAAGACTTTTCTGCTCTTTTTAACTTTTGCTTTTTTTTCAGGCTTTTCCTGTTTTGTTTCTTTTTCTTTTTCAACCATGTTCTTTACCTCATTCCCTTGAAACAATATAAAGTCCATCTTGGAAAATCCTTTTGTCTTTTCCCTTTATTCTTGTAACTATCTCAAGGTTCGCGGCTGTCTGCCCAACCGATTCCTTGTCATTTCCACTCACTATTATTTCTTTTCCCTTTACCTCCACCTTAGTATTTCCTACTATGGCTGCCTTTTTAGGATGCTTTGCTCCGCCCAAATTGTTTATTTCAACAAACCCATTTTTTACCGCGATGTTCAAAGGGAAGTGGCTATAAACAACTTCAAGCTTGTAAGTAAACCCCTTTTCAAGGCCTTTCACCATGTTTTTTATGTGCGAAACAACGCTTCCAGCTTCAGCCCTTGATTTTTTTCTTTTATCCAATTGATAAACCTTCAAAGCTTCCACCTGTATTTCTACAGCAGCTTTTTTAAGGCTTAACTGCTTTGCAACTTCTTTTCCATTGCCCTTTATAATTAACTTGTTTTTCTCAAGGCTTGCAGTAAAGCCTTTAGGCAATTCAACCGTTCCAAACAAAGCCCCTTCCATAAAAACCACTTCAATAAACGTAAACTAAAAGCCTTCCCCCGAGATTTGACTGCTTTGCCTGTTGATGGGTCATTACGCCCTTAGGCGTTGACACTATTATTTTTCCAATATCGTAAGCAGGCAAATACCTTTTTTCAAATTTTTCAAACTCGTCTTTTTTCACCGCATGCCTTGGCTTTATCGCTCTGCACTCGTTTATTTTCCCAATCAATCTAACCTTGAAAGAACTCCCATTTTTCTCTTCAATGAGCGAAAACTCTCCAATGTAGCCATTCTCCTGCATTACCCTAAGTATTTCGCCTAACAATTTTGAGCCAGGCTTTAAGATACATTCCTTTTTTGCCGTATTCTCATTATTTTTCAAATTTACCATTGCATCAGCTATAGTGTCTCTTACCATTTTACCACCTAATCATACTTCCTAAAGCCTAAAATTTCGGCGTTATCCTTGAAGCATCTCCTGCATATGCCTAAACCATACTTGCTAACTACGCCTTTGTGCGTCTTGCATATTTTACAAGTCTTTGGCTGGACCTTGTAAGGCTTCTTTTTTTTCTGTTCGCTCATATTATCTCTACTCCGAACTTTTGTTTAATGAATTCCATTGCTTCTTCAGGCGTAACTAAGTGCTTTTTTCCAACCCTTGCTTTTTTTACTTTCCTTTTTTTTACCCTATAACCGGGCCTTTCAAGAGTAACCAAGACATCAAAGCCTTTTATTCCAAGTTTTGGGTCATACTTTGCCTTAGGCATGTCAATGTACTCTTTCACTCCAAACCCAAAGTTCCCAAGCTTGTCAAAACTTTTCTTTTTTATTTTTTTATCCACGGCCATAAAAGCCTCTTTCAAAAAATCCTCTGCTTTTTTGCCCCTCATTGTGACTTTTGCTCCTATAGTAAGGCCTTCCCTTATTCCCCAAGTGGGCTGTTTGACTTTTGCCTTGGTAAGCACGGGCTTTGAATTGGTGAGCGTTTTAAGTATGGTTGCTGCTTTTTCAAGCTCTTCTCCAGTTTTTCCAACGCCCATATTCAAAGTGACTTTTTCTATCCTTATCTCTTTCATTTTATTTTGCACTTTACTCACCTTTCAACTCCTGCATCTCAGCTTCATTTTTTCCTACAACAAAAACGTTTTTTGCCACTGTAATAAACTTTTCATCTTTTGTTTGAAGCTCCACTGACTTTTTCCTGTTAATGCCCCCTTTATTGACTGCAATTATTTTCGCGGTTGTTCCAACGTGGCTGCCGTCAACAACAAAAGCGCTGTTGCCTTCTTCCATTTTGTAAACCCCCAAAAACTTTTTTTCAGGAAGGGAAATTTTTATAGAATCCCATACATTGACTTCCTTTTCAGGCACTTCAATGTTAAAGCCGTCGTTGGTAGTCGCAACAACTTTGCCGCCTTTCTTCTTGTGCTTTTTTTCCACTCTTGAAATTTTGAAAGCGGTTTCGCTTGTTTCTTTCAGCTTCAGCCTTCCTTTTTTATCAATCACAGCCCTATAACCTTTTTTTATCTTTGGAATTTCTATTACATCAAACAACCCTACATTAAAATCCAACCTTTTTCTAGTCACTCCGTTGACTTTCACGTTTCCAGAGAAAACGATTTTTTTTATTTCCCTGTTGTTCTCGCCAACTCCTAATATTTCTCTTAAGCAAAAGCCAAGAGGCACTGCTGTTTCCTTTGAATGCGCTCCTGCCTTGGTCCTGTAAACAAACTCTTTTTCCTTCCTGTTCAAATGTATTATTTTAGGAGCTGAAATAGCCTTTTGTGTTTTTCCTTCCCCTCTCTTTGCCATTTGCATCACTTCTCTTTTTTCCTTGTTTTAAATCTCCTGTTGTCTTTTTCTTCAATTGAAACTATCATAAGGTTGCTTGGCCTGAAAGGCACGAGCACTTCTGTGCCGTTTGCTTTTTTTCTAACGACATTCTCCAAAAAAACCTGTTTTTTTACCCTGTTGACTTCAACAACTTTCGCCTGCTTTCCAGCATACTTTTTGTCGCCTCTCATGACCTTTACAGTGTCGCCTTTTCTCAATTCAAGGCTCCTTCTGTTCAACTTTTTCCTAAGTTCTTTTGAAAGGTGAGCCGACATTTCCTTGCCTAAATAGTGCAATGCCCTTGAATAAAACGCCTTTCTTCTCTTTGAAGGCTTGGAGCTTTTATTCTTTCTTTCACTCATTTTAGACAACCCCTGAACTTATCCCTGCTATCTTCGGATACCTTTCGCCAACTTCCTTTGCAACTACTCCTTTGACTTCAGAGCCCTTGGGCATTCCTTTTTCATCAACCAAGACCACTGCGTTGTCCTCGAACTTTATTCTAGTTCCATCAGGCCTCTTGTACTCTTTTTTCACTCTGACCACTACCGCGTACTCTACCTTTTTCCTCATTTCTTGCTTTCCTTTCTTTACAACCACTTTGCAAAGGTCAGCTATGCCTCCCCTTGGCTGTCTGTTCTTCACTCCCTTATAATTCAAGAAAGTGATTATTTTGACTTCTTTAGCCCCTGAATTGTCGGCGCACAAGCACATAGTTCCATGCCCTATTGAACGTACTGGACTTGCTGTCAACGCTTTCATTTTCCTTCCCTCTTAAGTATTTTTACTATCGTAAAGCTCTTTGTTTTGCTCAACTTTCTGGTTTCGCGTATTTTTATTAAATCCCCTTCTTTTGCTCCTATTTCTTCAGGGTTATGCGCTTTTATTTTGGACCTTACCTTTTCATACCTTTCGTACTTAGGCACATACCTGACAGACTTTATTTCAACTATCGCAGTCTTAGGCATTTTAGTGCTTATTACTTTGCCTTCAAGCAAAGCCCCTCTCACTGAAATTTTTTCAGCCATTCAATCACCTTTACAATACTTGAGCCTTTGTTGTGGAGCATACATTATGTTTTCCCCTTCAATTATCGCAGTTACATCTCCTAAAAAAAACTCAAACACTCCTTTCCTTTTAGGCACCTTTACCTCTCTTCCTTCTTTTTCTATTACAAAAATGTTTTTTGTTTCATCCACCACTTTGCCTTTTATTGCCTTCTTCAAGTTAGGCGAACTTACTTTTACCTCTAAACCTATCATTTCATGCATCTTGATATTTTCTTTTGTTATTGCCCAATTCTTTGCTTCAAGCATCTATTAACTCTCCTTTGTAACCATTCTTCAGTAATATTTCTTTTACTTTTGCAAGGTGCCTGCCTTGCAAAACTATTTCATTGCCTTTGTGCGTTCCTCCGCAAGCAAGTTTTTGTTTCATTTCCTTTTCAAGCCTCTTTGCTTCCTTTTCATCTTCAAGGCCTATTATCACAGTAACGAATTTACCGAACCTTCGTTGGACTTCCCTTACCTTTATTTTTTGGGTTTCCTTTTTTATTTCACCGAAATCCAGCAATTCTTTCGGCAAGCCTGTTATCTTGTCTATTTCTACCATTACTTCGCATTCACCCCCCTGTTTTTCTCCGAAATTATGGTAAGAAGCTTGGCTATTTTTCTCCTGAGGTTCCTTATTTTAGCAGGCTTTTCAGCCCTTGTTCCGTGAGCTATGGCCGCTTTTTCTTTTTCAAGCTCTTGCCTGAGCTGAACTATTTCAGCTTCAATTTCTTCTATCGCTTTGTCCCTGAAAGGCAAAAGCTTCTTGTTAGGCATTGGCTTGCACCTCTTCCTGTTTCATTTCTTGCTCTTCCTTACTTTCTTTTTTGCTTTCTTCTTGGTTTTCTTTCTGTTTTATATACTCTTCAATCTTGAGCTTGTCAGGGAATTTTGTTTCAGGCTTTACTATCCTGACTTTTATCCCTATTGCTCCTACTTTAGGATAAGCGCTGGCAGCGCCATAATCAACGAGTCTTGCTTGTTCTCCTATTTTTTTCATATACCCGTCAGCAAACCTCATTTTTTTCTTCCTTCCTGCTTTTCCTGTTATTTTTCCACTGACTATTATTTCAACCCCTTGCGCGCCTGCTTTTTTAGCATCTTCAAGGCTTTTGAAGACAACGCTTCTCCATGAAAAGCCTTTTTCTATCATTGCTTTGATCTTGTTTGCTATTGCTTGTGCGTGCAGTTCCTGCCTTGGTATCTCTTTTATTTCAAGCTGAGGATTATCTATGCCGAACTTCTTCCCTATTTGTTCTGTCAATTGCGAAATGTTATTTCCGCTTCTTCCAATCGCAAGCCCAGGCCTTGTAACATTTACTATTATTCTAGTGACCAAAGGTGTTTTCAATATCTCGGTTCCAGTGAAACCTGCTTTGCCAAAAAACTGTCAAGCTCAAGTTTTTTCAGCCCTTGCGCCACGAAAGACTTTTCTATCAAGCTATTTCGCCTCCCTTACTACGACTTCCATATGACAAGACTTTCTTTTTCTTACCTTCCCAGCTATTCTTCCCATCGGCTGATAAGCCGTTCTTCTGAAACCTTGAGACGCAAAGGCATGAACTATAAGCAAGTTTTCTGCATCCAATCCTTTATTGTTTGCATTAGCCTTTGCCAATTCAAGCAGTTCAATAAACGCCTTTGCTGCTCTAACAGGGTACCTTCCTGCCTTGACATAGCTTTTTGCCTGTCCTTTTCTGTGCGGTACCTTCTTATTATAGACCCTTAAAGGCAGGTGTTCTTCAAAAGCCATTACTCTCTTCAAAAAAGCAATTGCCTTGTCAACCCTTTTTCCTTTCACTGCTCTTATTATTTCAAGCACATACTTTAACGAAACAGGCTTGTTTTTGAGCACTGCTACCGCCGACTTTTTTCCAGCAACTGACCTGTTTTGAAGATTCTTTTTTACCATGTTCACTTCCTCGCTGCTATTGCGGTTGAGCTTCTCGTTGCTCCTATTCCTGCTTTTCCATGGGCAAGTTTCTTCCTTGTGAGTGCAAACTCTCCAAGGTAATGCCCTAACATTTCCTGTTTTATTTCAACATTGCTGAACTCTTTTCCATTGTATATTCCTAAAGTACAGCCCACCATTTGCGGTATTACTATAATGTCTCTCCAATGTGTCCTTATCGGCTTAGGCTGTTTTCCGCTTTTCTTTGCTTCTTTGTACTTGTTTATTTTTTTCAACAAGTAAGTGTATTGCTTTTTTTGCCTTGTAATGTTTCTTTTTGCCTTTGAGTTTGTGTGCTTTGCAAATTCCTCCAGACTCATTTTAAGCAATTCTTCAAGGCTTTTTCCCCTATACTTGAATTCTTTTCTCGCCATGCCTTCACCTTAATTCTTTTTTCTCCTGCCTGTTCTGCTAGAGGCTATATCACCAACTTTCCTGCCTGGCGGAGCCCACCTTGATGTTGACTTTGATTTTCCCGGGTGATGATTTCCACCGCCAAACGGATGGTCTTTTGCATTTTTTGAGATCGCTCTTACTATTGGATACTTTTTATGCCTAGCGTGTTTCGCATGATAGTTTTTTCCTGCTTTTACCATGGGCTTGTCTTTTCTTCCGCCTGCACCAGCAAGCCCTATAGTGGCTTTGACTTCAGGTTCAAATTCCTTTATTTTGCCAGAAGGCATTTTCACAAAAACCTTTCCTGTTTTTTCGTCTTTGGACAGTATCAAAGCATATCCGCCGGAAGACCTTACAAGACTTCCTCCATCTCCAGGGTGTTTTTCAATGTTAAACACAGGACAACCTTCTGGGCAGCTTCCAAGAGGCTTTATGTTGCCTAACTCAATTTTTGCGTTTCTCCCATGCTCTATTTTTTGTCCAACCATGACGCTTTCAGCAGCTATTACATATTCTTCTTCCCCATTGTCAAACAATATTTTCGCCAAAACGCTTGTCCTTGCCGGATCATTCAGCAACTCAACCACTTCGCCTTGCAAAACTTCAGCAGAGTTAGGGTTAAAGTTGACATACCTGCTTACACCAACGCCATTTTTTGTTGCAAGCCAAATAGGCCCACCCTTTCCTCTCGCTTGTGTCTTTAGTCTCTTCGGCATTACACAACACCCATCTTAGTAGCAATGTCTCCTGCCTTGAACTTTTTATCAATCGTTACTATTGCCTTTTTTCTTGCTTTCATGTCATTAATAATATTGACTTTGTTTACTTTCACCTTGTAAACCTGCTCAACTGCTTTTTTCACCGAGCTTTTGTCAGCATGTTCATACACTATGAAAGTCAATTTGTTTTCCGACTCTATAAAGCCAACAGCTTTTTCAGTAATAAGAGGGTACTTTATGGTTTCAAGGCCTTTCAAAGTAGCTTCTATCTCTTCCTTGTTTTTTACCTCTTTTTTTTCAGGCTCTTCAACCCTATTTTTTTGGCCTTTGCTTTTTTTTGTTTCTTTTGTTTCTCCTGATTTTTTTACCGCGTTTTCTTTTTCAGCCATAAAAATCACTTTCCTTCAAGCGCCTTTATCGCGCCTTCAGTCCAAACAACCAGCCTGCCTGGCAAGGCGCCCGGAGCCAAAAGCGAAACATTCAATTCTGAGACTTTTGCAACCTCTACCCCTTCAAGGTTCCTAACTGCTTTTATCAAAGGTGATTCCTTTTCTACTACCACCAAAAGGCTCTTTCTTTCTTTGTACTTCCTCCCTCTCTTTTTTCCCTTTCCAGCTCTTACTGTCTTTTTGCTTTTTGCCCTTTCTATGTCTTTGTCTACACCAATAGCCTGAAATGCCTTCAAAGCCTCTTTCGTTTTTGAAACCTTTTCAAGCTTTGATTCAAAGACTATTGGCAACTCAAGCTTTTCAGGCAACGAATGACCACGAGCTTTCACCAAGTCAGCCTTTGCAGTGGCTGCTATTGAAGCCACGATGGCCTTCTTGTTTTCCTTTTTATTTATTTTTTCAGCCCAAATCTTTTCCTTTTTTGGCGGGTGTGCTTTGGGTCCTTTTACAACAGCAGGTATGCTCGCTACTTTTCCAGAAGAAAGACCCCTTCTGTTTTTGAGCTTTGGCTTTCTTGCCCTTTCAATGTTTATTGACCTGTACATAGCAGGCTTGTGCCTTGAGCCAACATAAGCGGCAGTATTGTACCTGCCGGAGTATATGTAAGGATACTTTGTTTGTACCTGAGAAGTGAGCAAAGCCTGAACAGCCCTGCCAATCAAAGTCTTGTCAACTTCAGCCTCAAAAGCCTCGGGCAACTCTATTTCAGAAACAGCTTTCCCTTCCAAAGACAAGACTTTAGCCTTCACGCCTTAACACGCTCCCTGCCAAATTGACCAGGCAGTTTTATATCCGCGAACTTTGCAATGTTAGGGTCATGAACCCTAATAGCATGCCTTATCGCAATAGGCCTTTTCAAAGAGCCCGGGACTGAACCTGAAAGAACTATAAAATCAGATCTGACCTTGCCATAATTCACGAAACCAGAAGCAGGATTAACCAATTCAACCTTTGAATCAACAACCAAAACCCTCTTATTATACTCCGTCCTAGTGTGATAACCCATTTGCCCTGCCCTCGGAACAGTCCACATGACAACAGGAGGGTGCCAAGGACCAATACTGCCTACTATCCTTCTGGTCTTTGCTTTTGGCCTGTGGACTTTAACACCAAACCTTTTTACAACGCCCTGAAAA